>JAUVKN010000155.1 GCA_030596245.1 Bacteroidia bacterium
AATATGTGTAAAATTTTGCATCAAGTACAAGAAGTAATACGGCAAACAGGATGGAGGCCCCAATCCAGAGCAGCTGCTTCCCGAATCGTTGTGAAAGGTCGAATATACCCGAATCAGCTTCCAAAATGTTGGCCGAATAGATATTCATCCATCCAAATGTTAGCATCACCAACCACATGAGAATGGAGATCCAGTCGAGATTGGCGAATATATTATTCCTGCGTACCATCATTCGTAGTGTTTACAGCTTGTGTTGTATCAGGCAACGTTAATTCAATGGATATTGTATCGGTTAACTGCGACTCAACGGATGTTGTATCGGATCTCCTGGTATTCACAACCGGCTGGGTTAGTTGCATAACCCAGTTTTCATACCAGGTTCGTTTGACTTCACCGGTGAGGTATTTTTCAATCATCAGGCTTGCAATGGGTGCAGCATAGGTGGTGCCGAATCCCTGGTTCTCAACATAAACAGCAATGGCAATCTGTGGATTTTCTTTGGGGGCGAAGGCGATGAAAATTGAGTGGTCGTTTCCATGTGGATTTTCAGCAGTTCCTGTTTTCCCGCATACAGTGATGCCCTGAATCTTTGCATTACGGGCAGTAGAACCAGCACCTCCGTTGATAACCAGATCCATACCCTCTACAACAGGCCCATAGTTGGCCGAGTCAATGGAAGTGATATGTTTTTCAGTATATGAGGGATCGATGGCATCTACCTCTTCTATCGCTTTGACCAGATGGGGGGTGATATAGTAACCGCGGTTGGCAATGGCAGCAGTCATATTGGCCATCTGGATCGGAGTGACCAGCAATTCGCCCTGACCGATGGCCAGTGACCGTATTGTAAGGTAATTCCAGTGCTCCTCTCCATAGATCCTGTTGTAATAACCTGATTCCGGGATATTGCCATTCAGCTCATTTGTCAGTTCAATACCCAGCGGAGTTGTACAACCCAGTGAAAGCAGGTGCCGTCGCCAGTTGTCATAGGCATTTGCAGTATTGTTGAATTTCACATCCGTAAGAATGCTTTTCAATACGTTAATGAAATATGTGTTGCAGGAGTTCTGGATGGCTTCAATAAGATTCAAGGGAGTGTCGTGCAGATGGCACGCGGTATGGATATTTCCCACGTAAAATCCGTAAAAACAGCTGTGTTCGGTGGATACAGAAATAACCTTCTCCTGAAGACCAATGAGGGCCATGATTGTCTTGAAGGTGGAACCGGGCGGGTATTGTGCCATAAGTGCCCGGTTGAACAGGGGATTCAGGGTATCTGATGCCAGGTTCCCAAACTGTGTTCTCAGGTTCCTGCCCACCAGCAGGTCAGGAGCATAACTGGGTGCACTTACCAGCGTCAGTACTTCACCTGTGGAAGGTTCCAGGGCTACTATACTTCCCACATAGGGTGCCATTAGTTTTTCACCATATTCCTGAAGTTCCGCATCCAGCGTTACAGTCAGGTTGTTACCCACCTCTACCGGAACATCAAGTCTGCCCCCCTGGTAGGATTCAATGGTCTGATTATGTACATCTTTCAGGAATACATTCTTCCCTTTTTGTCCACGTAACTGGGATTCATAGGCCTTTTCAACTCCTGAAACTCCTATGTAATCTCCCAACTGGTAATAGGGATCATTGTCAAGGATTTGCTGATCCACTTCCCCCACATAACCCAGGGCGTGAGAGGCAATGGGCCTGGTATATTTTCTCAGGGTACGGGTTTGTACATAGAAACCCGGATATTGGTACATCTTCTCCTGAAACAGGGCTGCGTTTTCATAATTGACCTGTTTCATGAAGACTGAAGGTACCCTGTATGAATATGTCCGGGCAGTATGAAGCCGTTCTTTTACTCCTTCCCTGGTAATCTTCAGGATCCGGCTCAATTCGGTGGTATCGAATGGTTCCAGAAGCCGGGGAGTCACCATGATATCATAAGCAGCCTGATTGAATACCATGATTTCCCCGTTGCGATCAAAAATCAATCCCCTGGCGGGGTAGATAACCCTGGCACTCTGGGCATTGCTCAAGGCATACTGCTCATAGGATTTGTCAAGTACCTGTATTTGAAACAGACGGATAATGAAAACCAGACCCACCAGAATGATTACAACAACAAAAACATACCTTCTGTCAGTAAACTGGTTCATCTATTTCCGGAAAACAAAATATTGGCTCAGTACAATGGTTGAGGCTGACAGGATTGAACTCAGGATCACCCTGAGCAAGGTACTGAAAAAATCTTTCAACTGGAATACCTCCAGATAGAAGAGCATGAAGTGGTGAATCACGACGATGATAAAGGTATACTTCAGGAACCAGACGAAACCATAATAGTGGATTCGGGGGAAAGTTTCGGGTTCATACCCATCACGTGGAGCAAGCAGGTCAAGCAAGTATGGTCTGATAAATGCCACAAGAACGGTTGCTGCAGTATGCATTCCCGGCGTGTTCTCAAAGAGGTCAATACCCATGCCAAGAGCAAATCCTGAAAGTAGTTGCATCCATCGCGGAGTTTCAAAGGGCATGAGAAGGATAAACAAAAGATAGACATAAGGGACCATATAGCCATTGATCATCACATTGTCCATGACCATGACCTGGAATATGATCACCACAATGAACCGGACAATATTTCTGGATATGATATACATTATCTGGTCCGGTCCTCCAGGTTTAGTTGTTCCTCCTGCCTGTAATTTCGTATCACATTCACATGGAACAGGCTCTGGAAATCTGTGGATAGTTTGATCTTGATATCATAAAAATTTCCTTTTTCCAGAGAGAAGGATTCAATCTTACCCACCCTGATACCCTCGGGGAATATGGAAGAGAATCCACTTGTCAGAACGGTATCACTTTCCAGAATATTCACATGAAAAGGGATTTCTGTAAGAATGGCTTGTTGGGGTGACACTCCTTCCCATTGAAGAATGCCTGCATAGTTGTTGGATTTGATCTTCACACTTAACCTGAAGTCTCTGTTGATGACAGGGATTACTGTAGCAAAGTTATGGGAGCTTTCAAGCACGATACCCACCAGACCCTGGTCCGATATAACCCCCATGTCTCTGAATACTCCATGTTTCTTTCCCTTATCCAGGGTGATGTAGTTGAGTTGCTTAGATATACTGTTATGTACGATACGGGACGGCACATAGAAATAGTGAATTGAGTGTTGAACATCACTAACAACTGTGGCACTGTCCATGAGCTCGGAGATCTGGCCCAGCTTGTTCCTTAGTTCAACGTTCTCGTATGCAAGTTGCTGATTTACCTCTTTCAGGGAAAAATACTCCCTGGCACCATCAACTTTGCTGAAAAGATATCCGGTAACCTGCCTGTTCAATCCAACAAGCTTTGATCTTTGGAAGTTGCTGCTCTGGACAATAAAGACAATAGCAATTATTTCCAGCAGGATAAACAACAGGAGGTTGGAATACTTCTGAATAAACCTGATCAGCGTCCTCATAATCTATATGCGATCCCGTTCCTAACGCATAAGGAAGGGGTACTTGTCCACGTTTCTGAGGGCAATTCCTGTTCCACGGGCTACTGCCTGCAATGGATCTTCAGCCACATGGAATGGAATGGAAATCTTTTCTGCCAGTCTTCTGTCGAGTCCCCTTAGTAATCCGCCTCCACCTGCCAGATATATCCCTTTGGTTACAATATCGGCATAAAGTTCGGGTGGGGTCTGTTCCAGTACCGATAGAATGGCAGTCTCAATTTTCGAAATTGATTTGTCAAGGCAGTGTCCGATCTCCTGGTAAGAGATAGGGATCTCGATGGGAAGGGCAGTCATCAGATTTGGTCCCCTGACATAGAAATCCTGTGGAGGGTCATCCAGCTCCGGAAGTGCTGATCCCACCTGGAATTTAATCTCTTCAGCCGTACGTTCCCCAATCTTAATATTATGTTGGTGCCTCATATAGGTCTGAATATCACTTGTGAAACCGTCTCCGGCCATACGGATTGACTGATTGCATACAATGCCGCCCAGTGCAATCACGGCAATTTCGGTGGTACCGCCACCTATATCCACTACCATGCAACCTTCAGGGGCCTCCACATCCAATCCGATACCGATGGCGGCGGCCATGGGTTCAAATATCAAATATACATCCCTGCCCCCTGCATGCTCAGATGAATCCCGGACTGCCCTGCGCTCCACCTCTGTACTGCCCGATGGAATACATACTACCATTTTCAAGGAGGGAGAGAACAACCTGCGTTTGGTATTGATCATCTTGATCATTCCCCTGATCATCAGTTCGGCAGCCTGAAAATCAGCGATAACACCATCCCTCAGGGGCCTGATGGTCTTGATATCTTCATGGGTTTTGCCGTGCATCTGTCTGGCTTTCTCTCCAATGGCTATCAATTTTCCTGTATGACGTTCGATGGCTACAATAGATGGTTCATTGACCACAACTTTTTCATTGTGAATGATGATGGTATTTGCTGTACCCAGGTCAATGGCAAGTTCCTGCTGGAATGAAAAAAATCCCATATAATTCAAGTGTTAAATTGTCAATGCTTAAAATGTCTGATTCCTGTGAAAACCATGGAGATGCCATGAGTATTACAATAATCGATAGATTCCTGGTCACGTACCGAACCTCCAGGTTGAACGACTGCGGTTATGCCTGCTTTTCCAGCAATTTCCACGCTGTCGGCAAACGGGAAAAAAGCATCGGAAGCCATCACGGCACCCTTCAGGTCAAATTTGAAATGGCGTGCTTTTTCAATGCTCTGTTTCAAGGCATCTACCCGTGAGGTCTGTCCCACTCCTGAAGCTACCAGTTGTTTGTCTTTGGCCAGTACAATGGCGTTAGATTTTGTATGCTTCACGATTTTGTTTGCAAAAATCAAATCTGCCAGTTGTTCAGGGGAGGCTTCTTTTGAGGTTGCTGTTTTCATCTCTGCTTCAGATTCTGTGGACTGGTCACGCTCCTGCAGGATTACACCATTCAGAAGGGTACGCATGATATTACCACTCATCTTAATTTCACGCTGAAGTAGAATGATTCTGTTTTTCTTCTGTTTCAGTACCTGGAGGGTATCTTCATCGTAACCGGGCGCAATCACTACTTCGAAAAAGATCTTGTTCATCTCTTCGGCAGTTTCCACATCGATGGTCCTGTTGGTGATCAATACACCTCCGAAGGCAGAGACCGGATCTCCGGCCAGGGCTGCGTTCCAGGCATCCACCAGACGATCCCTGGTAGCAAGTCCACAGGCATTGTTATGTTTCATGATGACAAATGTGGTCTCTTCAAATTCGTTGATCAGTCCCACCGCAGCATCAATATCCAGCAGGTTATTGTAAGAGATCTCTTTGCCATGCAACTGCTCAAACAGTTCATGGAGATTCCCGTAGAAAAGCCCCTCCTGGTGCGGATTCTCACCATACCTGAGTTTTTTTACCTGCCTTTCACTCACCTTCAGGGCACTTTTTTTCTCCCCGTCAAAATATTTAAAAATCTCTGAATCATAGTGGGAAGACACATTGAAAGCGTCGCTTGCAAATTCCCTTCTTGTTTCCAGCGAAGTCTCACCATTGTCCGCTTCAAGGAGAGAAAGCAGTGGTTCGTATCGATCTCTGGATGCCACAACAAGAACATCCTTGTAGTTTTTTGCAGCGGCCCGTATCAGGGAAATGCCTCCGATATCAATCTTTTCAATGATCTCCTGGTCAGGTGCCCCCGATTTGACAGTATCCTCAAAGGGGTACAGGTCCACAATCACAAGATCGATCTGAGGGATCTGGTATTCAGATAGCTGGGCAAGGTCATCCTCTATTTCACGGCGGGCCAGGATTCCTCCAAAAACTTTGGGATGAAGTGTTTTAACCCTGCCACCCAGAATTGACGGGTATGTAGTGAGATCCTCCACCGCTGTGACTGGAATTCCAAGATCCTTAATAAATTTTTGGGGTCCTCCGGTTGAATATAAAGAGATTCCCAGATTATGAAGCTTTTTCACAATCCTGTCAAGACCTTTTTTCGAGTATACAGATACAAGCGCACTGGAAATTTGTTTCTGGGAGGTCATTGGTTTTTCTTGATATATCTGGCTATTTTTATCTTTCTTTGCAAAAGAAGCTGTTTCCGGTGACATTACGAAACGGAAAGGCAACAATTTATTAATGAAGGCAACAATTTATTCATGGGTCTTATTCGGTTGATCTGGGAGAGTCTTAATATGGCCATTCAGGCTGTTACAGTGAATCGTCTTCGTGCGATGCTTTCCCTGCTGGGAATCACCATCGGGATCTTTGCCATTATTGCCGTGTTTACCATCGTTGACTCCCTTGAGACCAACATCCGGGAGAGTTTAAATAGTCTGGGCAGTGATGTCATATATATAGAGAAGTGGCCCTGGGCACCTGAAGAGGGTGAAGAGTTCGCCTGGTGGAAATACATGAACAGGCCCATTCCTACCTTTGATGAATTCGAATTTATTAGGGAGAAGTGCCGGGGTGCCGGGGAGGTAAGCTTTATATCCGCTGTGGGTCGAAGAATAGAATATGGCAACAGCAATATTGACAGGGCCATACTGTTTGGTGTCTCTGACGGGTTTCAGGACATCCGCTCATTTGAATTGGAGAGGGGCAGGTATTTCACTCCCCTGGAAAACAGTGTGGGCAGGAACGTTGTGGTTATTGGGAGTAGAATTGCAAAAGATCTGTTCCAGGGTGCCAATCCGGTGGGAAAATATATTGAAATGCTGGGAAGAAAGGTGATGGTGATCGGTGTGATCGAAAAGGAGGGGAAGGGCACTTTTGATGCATTTATTCTGGACGAGATGGCCATCCTTCCCATCAATTACTATAAGGGATTTATCGATATCCGGCGCGAAAGGTCTAATCCCCAGATCTGGGTGAAAGCCAAAAACAACGTGAATGTGGAGGAACTGACATTTGAGGTGACACAACTATTGCGCGCTTATAGAAGGTTGAAACCATCTGATGAGGATAATTTTGCGCTGAACCAGACCAGCATCATCAATAACCAACTGGATCAATTCTTTTCAGTGTTGAAAATAGCAGGATTCTTTATTGGGATATTCTCCATCATCGTGGGAGGATTCGGAATTGCCAATATTATGTTTGTCTCGGTAAAAGAGCGCACACATATTATAGGAATTCAGAAAGCCCTGGGGGCCAAAAGGTATTTTATCCTGCTACAGTTTCTGTTCGAATCGGTGATGCTGTCAATAGCCGGTGGAGTCATTGGGCTCTTGATTATCTTTCTGGGGGCAATGGCAATCACACTGACCAGTGATTTTTCAGTCTATCTTACCATGAATAATATCCTGCTGGGTATCGGGATTTCCAGTATAATCGGTCTTATCAGCGGTATTTTTCCTGCATGGCAGGGAGCCAGGATGGATCCGGTGGTAGCCATCAACACCACATTTTAACTCCCTTCAATTCAAATAAACACACTGTAGAGGATCCTTCCCACCAGGAAGTAGATGAACAATCCCATGATATCGTTCATTGTTGTGATGAAAGGGCCGGTGGCCAGGGCAGGATCAATCTTCATCCTGTTTAACAGAAGGGGGATCAGAGTTCCGAAAAGTGCTGCAAAAATAATTACCATAAACAGTGAGGAACTAACAGTAAAGGTGAGGGCCAGGTTTTTACTGATAAAGAAGTTGTACAGAAATAGCAGGCCTGAAAGGATCAAACCATTGAGTAGTGCCACTAAAAACTCTTTAGCCAGTTTGCGGAAAGTACTCTCCAGGCCCAGGCTGTTGCTGGCAATGCCCTGTACGATAATGGCCGATGATTGGATCCCCACGTTTCCAGCCATGGCAGCAATAAGCGGAATGAAAAATGCCATTTCAGGATTGATCTTGATATCATCTTCAAAGCGACCAATGACTGCTGCAACAACGATTCCCCCGAGCAAGCCAATGATCAGCCAGGGTAGTCGTGCTCTGGAAAGTCTGGCAGGTGAGTCAGTGGTCTCAACATCTGTGGTGATACCTGAGGCCAACTGGTAGTCTCTTTCTGCTTCATCCCTTATAACGTCGACTACGTCATCAATGGTGATCCGTCCCATCAATCGACCGATGGAATCGATAACCGGCAGTACAATAAGGTCATATTTTTCCATGATCTGAGCCACCTCCTCAGAGGGGGTATCGGCCTGTACCGATCTGACTTCAGCATCAAAAATGTCCTTGATCCGGGTGGAGGCACTGGCCAGCAACAATGCTTTGAGAGAAAGGATCCCCAGGAGCACATTCTCATCGCTTACGACGTATATGTAATAGATCTCGTCAAGGTCCTTGGCCTGTTTTCTTATCTCCCTGATGCAGGTTGCCACTCCCCAATTCTCATTAACCCTTATCAACTCCTTGGCCATCAAGCCGCCAGCAGTATCTTCATCATAACTCAGCAGATCGACGATATCACCTGCCTGTTCCACATCATCGATATGGAGCAACACTTCCTGCTTCTTCTCTTCGGTAAGATCCCCGATCACATCGGCTGCATCATCGGAGTCCATGTGGTGGATGAACTGACTGGCAATTACGTCCGATGGCAGGGCTTCGAGGAATTTTTCACGGTCATCTTCTTCCAGCTCCACCAAAACATCGGAGGCTTTTTCCGGATCAAGCAGGAGGTAGAGGTATTTGGCTTCGTCAATGGAGAGGCCCTCATAGATTTCAGCAATATCGGCCGGATGCAGGGCTTCCAGTTTCTCCAAAGCTGCCCTGTCATCCCTGACTTCAATGATGGACCTCAGTTCACTTATATATTCACGGGTCAGTTTCGTACTCATGGCCTTGTGGTTTTAAAAATTACCAAGCCTGTTTGCCTTTTGCTGCGATTCAACCCAGCGTGTCAATTCAATGAACTCAGGAACGCTCAGTTGTTCAGGTCGTTTTGAAAGGAATTCAAAATCGCTGTCCAAATTTAGTAAAATAGATTTTAACGAGTTCCTGATCATTTTCCTGCGATGATTAAATGTGCTTTTTACCACCAGGAAAAACAGTTTCTCGTCACATTGAAGGCTAAAGGTGCTGTTGCGGGTGAGCCTGATTACACCGGAGGTGACTTTGGGTGGGGGGAAAAAGGAGCCCGGCTTCACTGTAAACAGATACTGAATTTTAAAATATGCCTGTAGCAATACACTCAGAATGCCATACTCTTTGGACCCCGGCGGGGATGCAATCCGGGTTGCCACCTCTTTCTGGAGCATACAAACCACGGACGGGATTCGCTGGCGGTACTCCAGTACCCGGAAAAAGATCTGACTGGAAATATTGTATGGAAAGTTACCGATCACATGAAAGGGACCGGTGGTGTAAGCATCTATGTTGAGTTTCAGGAAGTCCTCTTCAATGAGGAGCTTTTCAAGGTTGGGCCATCTTTTTTTCAGGTGGATGGCCGATTCCGGATCTATCTCTACAGGCAGCAGTCGTATATCCC
>JAUVKN010000115.1 GCA_030596245.1 Bacteroidia bacterium
TCTCTTTGTCCAGGGGACAGACCCAGGTGTCATCCCCTTTGTAGAGGATCCGGGGAACCTGCAGAAAAGCTTTTTTTACTCTTTTGCCGGATACTTCCTGTATTTTCATGATTGCCTTTGATAGATGGCTTCGAGCAGATCCGGATATTTCGATTCAATCACTTTCCGTTTCAGCTTCAGGCTGGCAGAAAGCTCTCCGGATGCGGGTGACCAATCATCAGGTACGATGCGAAAACGGTTGATCTTTTCCCAAGCGGAAAGTGTCTTGTTAATTTTGGATACTTCTAAATCGAAGAGAGCAGTCACTTCAGGCAGGCTAATGAGCTCATCGTGCCCTAGCTCGGTTGATAAACTCTTTGATGCACACCACTCCTTCAGGTATTTGAAATCGGGAACCATCAGGGCGCTGGCGAATTTCTCATGTTCTCCAACCACCATAACCTGATCGATGAATACCGACTCTTTGATCTTGTTCTCAATGGGCTGGGGGGCAACGAACTTTCCACTGGAGAGTTTGAAGATCTCTTTTTTCCGGTCAGTAATCACCAGGAACTTGCCATCTTTCAAGTGTCCCACATCGCCGGTATGGAACCAACCATCCTCATCAAACACACTTTTTGTTAAGGCCTTATCTTTATAGTAACCCAGCATTACATTATGACCCTTGCAAAGGACCTCTCCATCCTCAGCAATTTTCAGGTCTACTCCATCAATCAGGGAACCTGCGGTACCCAGTTTACAGAGTGCCTTCTCCTGCCGGTTGATGGTAATGGTAGGAGATGTTTCTGTTAAACCATAGATGTTGATGATCTTCAGGCCGCTTGCCCAGAAGATCCTTTCAAGCCTGGGCTGCAGGCTTGCACCTCCACAACCCACAATCTTTGCCTCACCTCCAAGAGCCTCCCTCCATTTGCTGAAGATCAATTTGTCTGCAATCTTTAGCTTCCTGTAATAGAACCAGCTTTTTTCCCCGTGAGGTTCATAGCGAAGACCCAGTTTAACTGCCCAGAAAAATATCTTCTTCTTCATACCCGTTAGTCCGCGTCCTTTGGCCATAACACTATCGAAGATCTTCTCCAGGATTCGTGGTACTGCATCAAAACCAGTAGCCTTTAACTCCTTCAGGTTGGCGGCAATGGTACCCATGCTTTCAGCATAATAGATACAGGTTCCGGAATATTGTGTCTGGTAATTACCAAGCCTGCCTCCCACATGGCATACAGGTATGATGCTCAAATAGCGATCGGCTGAAGTGAGTTGAAACACATCGGCTCCGGCCAGAAAATTCCGGACCAGGTTATCATGTGAAAGCATGACTCCCTTGGAGGTGCCGGTGGTCCCGGAAGTATAGATAATTGAGGCCAAATCGTTGGGTGTGATACCCTTCTTAATGGCTGATAGTTCCTTCTTTATTTCATCTCCGGCTTTTTCTCCTTTTTCCACAACCTCCATCCAGTTACTGGCCCCTTCAATCTTATTGAAAGTAAAAAAGTGCTCCACATGCTTTACCTGTTTCGAAACAGGATGGATGGTGTCATAGAGTTTCTGATCAGAAACGATGACCATTTTTGCATCTGAGTGATCCAGGATGTACCTGTACTCTTCACTATTCATGGAGGTGTAGACCGGGACATGGACTGCCCCCACGAGGGACATTCCCATATCTACAAAATTCCATTGGGGTCTGTTGTTGGTGATGGTTACGATCTTATCACCTTTTTTGAATCCCAGTTCAAGGAGTCCGCAGGCAAAATTATGGGCGATCTCATTGTATTGCTCAGAGGTGTAAAAGATCCAATTACCATCTATCTTTTCAGAAAGAACATTGTGTTTCGGGAACAGTTTGATAAAACGTTCCAGCAGATCAAAAGTACGTGTTGGAGTCATGACTAAGGATTTGGGTATACTGCAAGATAAGGAATCTATTTTTATCAGTCCTTAATAATAACTTGATCCGTCCCAGCAATGTGTACATAGTTTCTCTTTGGGCAGCCCTATGGCTTCAATCAGGTCGCCCAGGTCCTGGTACATCAATGAGTCTATCCCCAGGTTTTTAGCGATCTGTTCCACCATATTGTGGTACTTCTCTGACTTAGGATTTGCATATTCTTCAAGATTCTTCTCCTCTCCCTCCAATTGTTTGATTGCCTTGTGGGTAGCCAACTCCATGGTTGACCTCGACTGGGAAAAATTCAGAAAGTTGCAGGGAAAAGTGAGAGGAGGACAAGCTATTCGCATGTGGACCTCGCTGGCTCCTGCCAGTCGAAGGTCTTTGGTATTGTCTTTGAGCTGGGTACCCCGTACGATTGAGTCATCGCAAAATACCATCTTTTTCCCTTCTATAAGGGCTTTATTGGGAATCAGTTTCATTTTTGCAACAAGCTCTCGCATATCCTGGTTCTGGGGCATGAAACTCCTTGGCCAGGTGGGTGTATATTTTGAATAAGCCCGCTTGTATGGCAAGCCATTGGCATTTCCATAACCTACAGCATGACCAATGCCTGAATCGGGTATGCCACACACAAAGTCTGCTTTTACACTGTCCCTTTTTGCAAGTGCAGCTCCGCAGCGGTACCTTACTTCATCCACATTGATCCCTTCATAATAGGAAGGAGGATAGCCATAATAGACCCATAGAAAAGCACAGATCTGCATCTCTTCCTGAGCCGGTTTCAGGATGTTATATCCATCAGCGGTGATTTCCACAATTTCACCCGGGCCCAGGTAGTATTCAATTTCAAAGCCTGTGTTGGGAAAAGCTGCAGTTTCCGAAGCTACAGCAAACGATCCATCCTTCTTTCCTATGATAACAGGTGTTCGTCCAAGTTTATCCCTGGCTGCAATGATACGGTCGGGGGTAAGCAAGAGCATGCTGCAAGATCCTTTTACCTGGGCATACACATTTTCAATACCCGATACAAAATCATCTTCCTCACAGATCAGATTGGCCACTACCTCTGTAGGATTCACATTGCCCTGGAAGTTTTCAGTAAAGTGCTTTTTCTTTTTCAGGAATTGTCTCTCCAGATCTGCAATATTCACTATGCGGCTCACCGAGGTGATGGCAAACCTGCCCATATGTGAATTGAAAAGAATAGGTTGTGGATCCGTATCACTGATAATTCCCAAACCGCTGTTCCCACTGAACTGTTGCAGGTCCGTTTCAAATTTACTTCTGAAATATCCGTTCTCCAGGCTATGGATGGCCCTTCTGAAACCATCCTGGTTATTGTAAAAAACCATTCCTGCCCGTTTGGTCCCCAGGTGGGAATGGTAATCTGTTCCATAGAATACATCATATACGCAATCCTGATTCGAGATTGCACCGAAAAAACCGCTCATAAAGGATAAAAATTTTAGTTAAGTAGTCTGACTAAAACTAAGGATTATTTATCTGAATGCAAACCAATTGTTCATCACTTCTAACAAAAATCTGATTGCCGGCAAATGCTGGATGAGCCCAGCATACACCCTCCTGGGATTGGTAATTCAGGAACATCAATAGGAGAAAAGAAACCAGTTTAAGAGGTAGTGGCTTTATCATTGTGGAATTTTACAGTAGAAGCAGCAATACCACTGCTGCCAGCAAGAGTTTCATGATTTCCGATCCTTTGATTCAATAGGATCGGTTCAAAAATCAATCCAAAGTCAACGAGGCACGCTGAATTTCCGGTTCTTTTTTAAGTATTCAATGAGGGGTTTTTTTAATGAGGCTGATTTTGATGCAGCAATGCTGTAGATATCAATTTCATCGACCAATCCAGAATCGTAAGAGTAAAAATCGACTCCTTGAGTATCATACCAGTATCCTTCAAAACCATCACCTTCATCAATACTTTCAGGTTGCCCATAGATTTCAATTACCCGGGGCATGGTGCTTCCAATCCCAATTCCTTTGGTAGTACTTCCTGCATAGGGTGGGAAAACGTAAATAAAAAATAGAGGATCTTCGTTGTGGAGGAGCGAATCTTCATTGAAAAAGACAAAAGCCACCCCTTCATTTTGATAATATGTTATATGACGATAGATCTCAAAATCCACCAGATATTCAAGGAAATAGGTGGTATCGGTGTTGAAAACCGATTGAATGTCCAACCAGCTATCAAAAAGGGATGCACCTTCAATCCCAACACCCTCATATATGGAAACGTCGTAAGACTGGAAAACAATAATTTCTCGTGAAGCTGTGTTTGAATCTTCATCACCAATGGCGGTCAGTATGACTTTGTAGGTTCCTTCACTGTCGTAATCGTGGGTAGGGTGCTCAAGAATGGAGGAGGAACCATCTCCAAAGTCCCACTGGTAAAAATTGGCATTTTCAGAGGCATTCATAAATTGAACGGTTTCTCCGGCAAAAACTTCTGTGGGGTCGGTGGTGAAATTGGCCAGTACCGGATCGGATTTTTTACAACTGCTTGCTAAAACAGTGAACGCCAGAAGAACCGGGAGGATCCGGTATAGTGAGTCAGTTTTGTTCATAATGGTTTATTAGATTTAAAATACAAATCGGGTAAATTGGATCTCCTTTTTTTTCTGAAAGAGGAGGGGATCAGGTTAAATCCTTTGATACCGAATCTCCTGGCCAATAGCTCCAATCCCAGGAGGGATACCACCCCTCCGGGAAGAATTACCAGGGTGGCAAAGATGGAAAATCGCCCCATATCCTTGAGTTGTTCAATGGCGGTTTTTACCTCCTCTTCAGTGGGAGGATCGGTACGGCCACTGAGGTCCAGTTTTGCTTCCAGCATTTTAAAAAAGGAGCGCGCCATCTGTTCAGTTTCATCTGCTTCCTGCCCCACAGCTTTTACCCCTTTCGAAATCAGTTCATTGGTTTTTACCGCATATTTTTTTGCGAAACGGTGACTACGGGAAAATATGATATAATGCTTTTGCATCTTCTGGATTCTCAACGGGCAACTGACAAACATTGTCCCGGCACACAAATATACGTGTTTTCCCGGTTTCAAATCGGTCCCTGAACAGGGGAAGATCTATTTCCTCCGGGGAACCAACAAGAATGGCATTCGGCAGGTACTCTTCTGAAAGCTTCTCAATCACAGAAGCTGCTGACGGACCAACCACTGCAATTTCATAATAGGGATTATGCTGTTTAAGCAAGAGACGACCCCAATTGGCAAAAACATGGGGATACTGCTCAAATCGACCAGTCATCTGACGGAGCATGGATAATGATTGTTCTACATACGCTTTCTCGGCGGTGATATGTCCCAGTCGGAAAAGGTTATGTGCCATGACTGAGTTGGAGGATGGTATCACATTATCCTGGGTCTCCACGTTATTGCTAATGAGAATCTCACTGTTTTCTGCATTGTAAAGAAACATTCCACTGCCTTCATCGAAAAACCTGTCAAAGGTTACCCGGGATATTTCCAAAGCAAGATCGAGCCACTCCCGATCCATGCTGGATTCATAAAGATCCAGACAGGCTTCAATATATAGGGAATGATCGATATGAAAACCCGGAATGGAATGCCTGCCATTTTTGTAATTCCTGTAAAGCACCCTTTCTTTTGACCACAGCTCGTCACGAATCAAACCTGCACTGGTTTTGGCTATTTCCAGGAATTCCCGATCTCCCAGGGCCCGATAGGCCTGGACAAGTCCGGATATCATAAGGGAGTTCCAGGAGGTGAGTGATTTGTCATCCAGACCGGGTGCTACCCTGGAGGTCCTGACCTTCAATAGGATTTCGTTCCAGTGATCTATCTTTTGCCGGAATTGGTTAAGGTCAAGGTTGTGGTCAAGCACAAACTGTGGGGGTTCGCTGGTCCGGTAAAGAATATATTTTCCATCTTCCCAGTGACCGGTTTCGTTGATATTATAATAGGCTGAAAAAAGTTCGAAATCATCTTTCAAAAGACTTTTTAGCTCCTTGATCTCCCAAACATAGTACTTCCCTTCTTCCCCCTCACTGTCGGCGTCAAGAGCTGAAAAGAAAGCACCCTCTCGGGATACCATCTCACGTTGTAGAAATTCAATGCTCTGCCGGACTACCTCACCGTAAACATCCTTTCCAAATACCTGATATGCATGTGAATACAGGCTAATTAGTTGGGCATTATCATACAACATTTTTTCAAAGTGAGGCACTTTCCAAATGAGATCAACCGAGTACCTGGCAAAGCCACCACCCACCTGATCATAGATACCTCCACGCGCCATCTTCGTCAGGGTAAGGTCCACATAATCCAGGACTTCCTGATTGCTATACTGGACACCATAATGCAATAAAAACTCCAGCTTAGATGGCATGGGAAACTTGGGAGACCCTTTGTTGCCACCGTGTTCCTGGTCGAATTGGCCGGACCACTCCTGGACAATCCGATGAAGATCGTCCTGCTCAACTGTTTTAAGATCGACTTCCGCCTGGTAAAGGGAATTTTGCCGGATACCATCGGCCAGCTCCGAAGCGTATTGAACTGTTTTTTCGGGGTTGTCCTGGTAGTAATCAGAAACTTGCCGAAGTGCCTCTATCCACTGATCTTTTGGAAGATAGGTACCACCCCAGATGGGTCTGCCATCGGGAAGAGCGATGCAGTTTAGCGGCCACCCTCCCTGCTGATTCAGAAGATGTACTGCTGTCATGTAAATGTTATCAATATCGGGACGCTCCTCCCGATCTACCTTGATACTTATAAAGTGGTCATTCATCAACTGTGCCACCACACTATCTTCAAAACTCTCGTGCTCCATAACATGACACCAGTGACACGAAGAGTAACCAATGCTTACAATGATCAACTTGTTTTCCTCCCTGGCTTTCTGAAGAGCTTCTTCGCCCCATGGGTGCCAGTTCACCGGATTATGGGCATGCTGGAGCAGGTAGGGACTGGTCTCGTTGATCAGCGCATTGGTGTAAGGATGACCTTCCATGGTGGTTCTGTTTTGTGAAGAGCAATTAAACTGAGCCAATGGTGCAAGAAAAAACAAGCTCAAGAGATAATGATTGCGAGTGTGTTTGAACATACCATGAAAACATCATTCAGATGTTTTTGTTTAACAAAAGAATTATCTTTGTGCGCCTGGAATTAAATTAAATAAGAATAAGATATGAGTACCAGAAAAACAATGTTAATGATCCTCGATGGGTGGGGTTTGGGAAAAGGGGACAAATCTGATGTAATCAGTCAGGTCCCCACACCAAACATGGATCGTCTTGAAAAAGAGTTTCCCTCTTCTCAGCTTTTTGCATCAGGCGAGAATGTGGGGCTGCCCGACGGACAGATGGGTAATTCTGAAGTGGGCCATCTCAATATTGGAGCGGGACGGGTTGTCTATCAGGACCTGGTAAAGATCAATATGGCCGTGAAGGACAATACCATTTTGGAAAACGATACGCTTGTGAAAGCATTTTCATATGCCCGGGACCAGGGAAAGCAGGTACACTTCATGGGCCTCTTATCCGACGGAGGTGTCCATTCGCTGGATAAGCATCTGTACAAACTGTGTGATATGACCGGAGAATATGGTATTAAAAATGTGTTTATCCATGCCTTTGGTGATGGCCGGGATACTGATCCACGCAGTGGTAAAGGATATATGGAGAATCTTACCAACCATTTGGCTTCTTCCAATGGAAAAGTGGCATCATTTATTGGCCGATACTATGCCATGGACAGGGATAAGAGGTGGGAACGGGTCAGGGAAGCATATGACCTGTTGGTACACGGCAAAGGGAAAGCTGCCACCGATGTGGTTGTTGCCCTTCAAGAGTCTTATGATGCAGGGGTCACCGACGAGTTTGTGAAACCCATTGTGATGGTTGATGATCAGAATCAGCCAGTTGGAAACATCCAGGAAGGTGATGTGGTGGTCTTTTTCAATTTTAGAAACGACCGGGCTCGTGAACTGACCATTGTACTAACACAGCAGGAGATGCCGGATTTTGATATGCATACCCTTTCATTGCACTACTGCACCATGACCCCCTATGATGCCACCTTTGAGGGACTGCATGTGGTCTATGATAAAGATAATGTAAACAATACCATGGGAGAGGTAGTCGCCCGTGAAGGCCTCAGTCAGTTGAGGATTGCCGAAACAGAAAAGTATGCGCACGTCACATTCTTTTTTTCTGGGGGAAGGGAAGCATTATTTGAAAAGGAAAACCGGATCCTGATCGAATCTCCCAAGGTGGCCACCTATGATCTCCAACCGGAGATGAGTGCCTATGAGGTGAAGGATTCTGTTGTTAAAGCCATTCGTGAAGACAAACCTGATTTTATCTGTCTCAATTTTGCCAATGGCGATATGGTGGGACATACCGGTGTGTATGGAGCCATCGAGAAGGCGGTGATGACCGTAGATGAATGTATGGGTGATGTGGTTAAGGCTGCCAGGGAAAATGAATATGATGTTTTGATCATTGCCGATCACGGGAATGCTGATAATGCAGTGAATCCCGATGGATCTCCCAATACTGCCCACTCACTCAATCCTGTTCCATGTATCCTGGTTACTAGTGATTATCAGGAAATTGGAGATGGGATTCTGGCCGATGTGGCACCTACCCTGCTACACATCATGGGTGTGGAAAGGCCAGAAGAGATGACCGGCAAGGTACTGGTAGTTTAGAAATGATTGTTATTGAATAATTTCTGCCCTTAACTGGATGATGATCTGACAGATATTTTCCAGGGTTTCGGGTTCATAAGTGATCTCGGAAACCGAAGCAAGGATGGTTCGTTCTTCCCGGTCCATTTTAAATCCATCTTGTGAATACCTGATATCTACCTGTTCGTAGGCATTTTTCAGTTTGTTCAGGGGATGCATATAACGCCTGACCATCAGTGATTCCTGGTAATTGGCCAGTAGTCCCGTAAGATTGTTCAATGCATATTTCTGCTGAAGGATCCTGTCGCCCATTTCAAGGATCGACTTATCCTGGTAAATTCTTACACCAATGTACATGGCTTCTAACCAGCCGCCAAAGAGGGACAAGGAAGCCAGCGATTTCTGATCATTCTTCTTGAAATAGAAATCCATGTCGCTGTACACCTGATCGATCAGTTTTGTAAGAGAATCTGGTTTGTTTATATATTGCTCCAGATCGGAGGAAGATTTCTCAAAGATATCCCGGGGCAGGTCAAGTTTGTCCGCAAGCAATTCAATATGTTTATAATTGTCTGCCGATTCAAGTACCCTTTCAAAAAGTTTACAATAGCTCAGGTCCACACCCAGGGCTCCTATGAGCAAAGCCATCTGATCGGTATTCTCATAGAAGGGGATTCTGTCGAGGGGTAACAGCAGATCAGGATTAAAGCCGGTACCTGTCTCTTCAAAAAGCCGGGCAATGTCTGTGGGCAGATTGAGTGAATATATTACCTCAAATGCATCTGTTGAAATGGAAGTTCCTGTGGGATCTGAAATAAAATTTCCTGTACCGGTACGGGTGTTGGATTGGTTACAGGCATTCATTAAAATTAGCAGGGACACCATCCAAAAAGTGAATCTGAACATCCGGGAGGAATTTGGGGTTTATGAAGATAAAAGTAGCAAAACTTTCAAATCATTGAACGCGTTTTTAGAGCGCCTATTATTATATCGATTATTTCTTCATTTTCAAGGGTCATGCAATTGAATTTGACATCAAACCGGGTGTAATCATTCCCCTTTCCCTGAAAGAAATCTCTGAAATGGGATCTCTTTTTATCAATACTCTGCGCATACTTTCGTGCCTGGTCGATGGTAAATTCGTGTTTTTCGGCCACGCGAAGAGCACGCCACTCAAGCGGGGCTTCAAGGAATATATGGAGGGATTTTGGGATGTCTCGTGTGATAGCAACACCACCCCTGCCAACGATGATCGCATTGCCATCATTTGCGAATTTTCTAATTACTTTGGCAATGGTGGTCCTGATCTTCAGATCGGATTTATAGTAGTCCTTGGATTGGGCCAACAGGAGGTCTTCAAGAACTCCCCGGCTCTTGTAATCAAATACATGTTGAATCTGGCTTGAATCCACCTGTAGTTCGTCGGCAGATTCCATCAAAATTTCTTTGCTGATCCAATGCCAGGGATGGTCCTTCGCTTTTGCTTTTTTCAATTTGTTCAGACTCTCGGTTAGGTAAGTTGCCAGAATTTTTGCAGGACAGCCTAACTCCCTTGATATTGTGACAACCGGACCGGGATAGATATTCTTAGCTGGATCTTCCTTATACCAGTCATCCAGGTATTTTGATAAATCTACTTTCATGGCTCAGGAGAGGGGTTGAATCCTGCGAGCGCATTCCCCGCTGCTTGCAGTGGGGTTAGCGAGCGCAAAAAAATAAGCAATAAAAGGATCGATAATTCCTCGCCGCTTGCGGCGAGGAGATTCAATTCTAGCTCAATTTACCAAAATTACGGCCAAATGTCAAGCGATCGGCCCTTATATGCTTTATAACAATCCGTGTTGCAGACAAGAATTTACTACTTTTATCTTTAGCTCTAAATCATAAATAAACCTATTTTTAAGTACCATATTAATCTAAAAACCCTTTCCAATGAACAAGATTACAGTAATTGGCGCCGGAAATGTAGGCGCCACTTGTGCCAATGTGATTGCCCATAAGGACCTGGCTAAAGAACTTATCCTTGTGGACGTAAAAGAAGGTCTGGCCGAAGGTAAAGCGCTGGATATCTGGCAGACTTCCTCCATCAACCATTTCAATACCAGGGTAACTGGATCAACCAATGATTATCTGAAGACCAAAGGTTCGGGAATTATTGTGATTACGTCCGGTATACCACGAAAGCCTGGCATGTCGCGCGATGACCTGATCAAGACCAATGCCGGTATTGTGAAGGAGGTGACTGAAAAGGCCATCAAGTATTCACCTGATGCGATTATTATCGTGGTATCCAATCCACTCGACGTGATGACCTATGCAGCCTTCCTGGCAGCCAACAAAGATCCCCATAAAGTATTTGGTATGGCCGGGATCCTGGATACCGGTCGCTACAAAGCTTTTCTTGCCAATGCCCTGGATGTATCGCCCTATGACATCCATGCCATGTTGATGGGAGGACATGGTGACACCATGGTTCCGCTGCCCAGATATACTTCTGTGAGCGGTATTCCGGTAACGGAATTACTTGGCAAGGAGGAAATT
>JAUVKN010000078.1 GCA_030596245.1 Bacteroidia bacterium
CTTATGCCTACAGGTACAGGTGTAACAAGTAACGGGTCCAAAGGGGGTATCGTTTCGGCAGTAGATATCACAACTGGAAAAATTAATGGAGCAATTAGGTCACAAAAACCTTTTGAAACCATCACCGTACATCCTGATGGACATGGTATAATCCCTGGGACAACAATTCCTTTCTGGAGTGAGGGCATAGGAACATGTATGAAAGCACATCAGTTTTTTCAAGATATCCCATTTATTGGGTGGGATGTAGCATTTACAACTGATGGAATAAAGTTACTTGAAGGTAATCTTGCCTGGAGTGTAGAACTCTGGCAATTAACCCATAAAGAAACTTTTAATGCTGATAGTTTCATTTCGATTCTCACCTGGCATGTAAAGAAGCATTTTAAAGAAATCAAGAGAAAGTAGATATTATGTTGATTACTTAAACCCTTCAATAGCTTGTAAGCATAACTCATTCCTGCTACCTTTACTTAATACTTTTCACTTTTCCACTTGTAACTTTTTACTAGTGTAAAGTTTTAGTGAATTGTATATACAACAACAATTGAATAAACATCATTTAACATGAACATACTAATCATCGGAGGCGGAGGCCGGGAGCATGCGCTGGCATGGAAAATGGCGCAGAGTCCGCAACTGGAGAAGCTTTTTATTGCGCCGGGGAATGCCGGGACGGCCGAAGTGGGGACCAATGTTCCGATCGGGGTGGAGGATTTTGAGGGGATCAAAGAGCTGGTGCTCAAAAAGGGGATTGACCTGGTGGTGGTTGGGCCTGAGGTGCCGCTGGTGGCGGGTGTGGCTGATTTCTTCAAAGAGGATCCGGAGTTGAAGGAGATCCCGGTGATTGGGCCCTCCAAAGCTGGGGCTGAGCTGGAGGGGAGCAAGGATATTGCCAAGACGTTCATGCTGGAGAATGACATTCCCACCGGAGGGTTCAGGACTTTTATTGACTACACGGTTTCGGAGGGCAGGCACTATCTTACTAAACTGAAACCACCCTATGTGTTGAAGGCTGACGGACTGGCTGCCGGGAAGGGAGTACTGATCATAGACAACCTGGAGGAGGCGCAACAGGAGCTGGAGAATATGCTGAACGGTAAGTTCGGAGAAGCTTCAAGAAAGGTGGTGGTGGAAGAGTATCTTCCCGGAATTGAGCTTTCAGTTTTTGTGCTTACCGATGGAAAAGGGTATGTGATTTTTCCTGAAGCCAAGGATTACAAACGCATAGGAGAGGGTGATACGGGTCTTAATACAGGAGGAATGGGTGCAGTTTCACCGGTTCCTTTTGCAGATGATAAGTTTATGAAAAAGGTGGAGGAGCGCATCGTCAAACCCACCATTGAGGGACTCAAATCGGACGGGGTCGATTACAAAGGGTTTATCTTTATCGGACTGATGAACAGGGACGGGGACCCATATGTGATTGAGTATAATGTTCGGATGGGAGATCCGGAATCGGAGGTTGTGCTGCCCAGGATCAAGACCGATTTTGTGGAACTGATGAAGGCTACTGCTGAAAACAGGTTGTCCGAGATGGAAATTGAGTTTGACCATCGGACAGTCACCACAGTGATGCTGGTTTCTGGCGGGTATCCCGGAAGTTATGAAAAGGGCAAAGAGATCACGGGCCTTGACAAAGTGGAAGAGTGTGTGGTGTTCCATGCGGGAACAAAATCCGATGGGGATCGGACAGTTACCAATGGAGGGAGGGTGATCGCTGTGAGCTCATACGGTGACACCATGAAAGAAGCCCTCGAAAAATCCTACGAAAACGCAGAGAAGATCAATTTTGAGGGCAAGTATTACCGCAAAGATATTGGGTTTGATCTATGATCCTGCTGCGATTATTCAAAAACAGCCGAACGGCCGGGGGGGCAGGATTGATTATCCTTTCACTGGTCATTTTCATTAAATCATTCATCCTGTCAAGTGGAGCAGGCGGAGTCGATGGGATGGTGGCATATTCTGATATGCCCTTTTACAACCTGATCTTTGGAGCCATTCATACCACCCCCATTTTCAACCGCATCATTACCCTGTTCCTGGTTTGGATCCTCTGCTACATGCTGATCCGCATCAGCTTTCGTTACGTGCTATTGGAGTTCAAGTCTTTTATGTCAGCTACCTTCTTCCTGCTATTTTCCATGGCACTTCCCGAAACTCAACACGTAAGTCCGGCACTGGTTGGATCCATCTTCTACCTTTTCTGTTTTGCCATCCTGTTCGATGTGCATGACAAACGGCCCGACACCTTCAGTGTATTCATAGCTGGTATCGTACTGGCCTTAGGCAGCATGTTTTACCTGAAACTGATCTGGTTTGTTCCACTGATCTGGATCAGTCTGGCAACCATGCGGGCTGTCACATGGCGAGAGATTCTCTACCCGGTGGTGGCTTACATCCTCCTTGGATTGTTCCTCTTCACCTGGTACTGGGCCGTACTGGATGATGGGACAAGATTCACTTCCCTGATTGTCGAGAACCTATCCTTCGAGGGATCATTCGAATCCCGTCATCTCAGTGTATATCTATATTATGGTTTTTCCATACTGCTGGTCATCCTGGCCAGTATCTATAAGATTGTCCGGTTCCGGTCAAGAAAAAATGTCATTCAGAACATCTTTCTGGTCATGTTTTACATGTTTGTGGGTGGAGGTCTCTTCTTCCTGTTCATTGCTAAGTTTAATCTGGCCTCCCTGGTATATATTGGCTTCCCTGTCTCCTTTATCCTCTCCAACTATTTCCATAGGAAAAAGAACCACTGGATGCATGAACTGGTCCTGTGGGTCATTGTGGGACTCCTGGTATTTGTTCAGTTGATGGCGTAATCCGCTTTCGGCAATCCTTCACTGGGGATCGCTTTCATGGTGAAGCCTGATTCCTGGAGGAACTCTAACGTGCGGGGAAGTGCGTAATAAAGATTATCACTGGCTTTGTCTGAGTCATGGAAGACGATGATGGAGCCCGGTTTTACATTCTTAGTCACATTCTTAAGAACCCGCTCTCCTGTAAGTCCGCTGTTGTAATCGATACTCAATACATCCCACATGATAATATCGTATTGCTGGAGAACGGCGTTGACCTGTCCGGGAAAGATCCGTCCATAGGGTGGCCTGAATAGTTTCGAATCGATAAAGTTGCCGGCCAGGTGGATGTCGTCCATATACCTCCTGATGCTGGATCGGAAGCCCTTCAGGTGACTGTAACTATGGTTGCCAACAGAATGACCGGCGGCAAGGATTTGGTTGTAAACCTCCGGGTATTTATCCACGTTACGGCCAAGGCAGAAGAAGGTGGCCTTTGCCCCTGCTTCATCCAGTCTGTCAAGCACCCAGGGAGTAACAACAGGGGTGGGTCCGTCGTCGAATGTCAGGTAAACTTCCTGGTGATCTCCCTGTAGGTCCCATGTCATCCTGTGCAGAGCACGGGTAAGTAAAGAAGGGGGCCTGACAATCAGCATATTAACTTACTATTAAGGAGTAACGCAGTATTTGGTGTCTTCTTTCAGATACTCTAACGGAACAGACGGTCATAATCTTGTCCATACACCGATAATTTCTCTTCCAGTCTTCTTGCTGCTTCTATTTCTCCATATCCAAGACACATGCTTCTGAGTTGGTTGATATCCCTCACTGCTCCCAGGAAGTCTCCGTTTGTCTTGCCGAATCTGGGTTTCTTACTCCTCGATAACAGCTTATAGTATTCCAGTTCAGACTCAAGTTTCTGCTCGTACTTCTCCACCATCGCAAGGGCAGTGGCTGTATCTCCTACACCGAAATATCCCTGGATAAGGGGTGTGATGCCTGCATTATAAGGGACATTCTCTTCGGGCATATGTAGTATACATTCATCCAGCACTGCTTTTGCACTATCCAGTTTGCCTTCATCCCTTAAAGCACCGGACAGGACTGAAAAAGCATAACGGTAGTGGATGGTCATCCGAAGATTGTTCTCATCCATATAGATGCCTGGTGTATCAATTCCGCCCCAGTCAAACTCCTCCATCAATTTTCTGTACATCGCGTCTGTCTTCACTTTACCCAGGTAGTTGGAATTGGTATAACGTACCGGGGCCACCCTCAATGCGAGTCCCTCCCTCAGCATGTAATCCTCCAGGTTCAGATAGTTATCTGTTGAAACGGTGGTGGAATAGTAGATGGGGCGCTCCCAGTTGTTGCTCCCAAATAGTTCCATCACAGTCAGCAGGTTCTTATAAATCACGTTCTCAGAAAGCGAAAATCGCACCTGGTCCACCCTGTTTTCTTCAAACTCTGACGGAACCAGCCAATCAGGCAAAGTAGCAGAATCGGCAGGGATCACAAATTTGTTTGCAGGAATGAAAAATTGTCCCTGTCTGAAACGAGGATCATCGGTCATCAAAAATTCCATGGCTTCCTTCAGAGGGGCATAATCAGCATCAATCACCTTGATCATTCGTTCCATTCGGGCTGTCTCCCTCTTCATGGCTGCCTCATCCACCTTAATACGTTCAGATATCTCTTTCGAATTGAATGTGCGCATATAGCCAAAGAGACGCAGGGGATCCATATTATTCTCAAGGGCCAGAATGGCTTTGTAATCGTTGGCATGGTTCTCGGGAAGCAGTGAGGCTTCAAGGATCTCCAAAAGGTTGTTATAAATATCCCTTACATCTTCCTCATACTTATCCCTGCTCATTTCGTATTTCTCCTTGATGAGCACACCTGCTGATTCCACCAGGTAGGCATAGTCACGTTGTCCCTGTATATACTGCTCCTTGCTCCAGCTGATGGGCAATGCTTCAGAATCATAGAAAGTTTGCTTCATCTGCTCGATATACCAGTCAGCCGTCAGGTAACTCAGGTTCACGATCCGCACATCAGTGCGATAGCCTTCCACTTCCTGGACATACCATAATGGAAAAGTATCGTTATCGCCATTGGTGAACATGATACCACCCGGCAGACAGGAATTGAGAAAGTTTTTGGCGAAAGCCGGTGCCGTATAACGGTGTGAACGGTCATGATCATCCCAGTTTTCTTTGGCCATGATGCCCGGTACCAGGATCAGTGACACCAGCACCAGTGCTCCGGCAGTCACTACCGATTTCTTTCGTTTCGATGCCCAGTCGATGAGTCCGGCTACACCGATCCCCAACCAGATGGAGAAGGCATAGAACGAACCGGAATAGGCATAATCCCGCTCCCTGGGTTGAATGGGGTACTGATTCAGGTATACCAGAATCGCAAGCCCGGTGAGTGTAAATAGTAGGGCAACCACCCAGAAATCATGATTGTGCTTTTTGTAATGAAAAAATGCCCCGACCAATCCAAGAAGAAGCGGCAGCATGTAATATTTATTGTTGGCCTTATTATCGACGATGGAGGCAGGCTGATTGTTCTGAGGGCCCAGTCTGGCCTGGTCGATAAACTTAATCCCGCTGATCCAGTTCCCTTTGGTCAGCTCCCCATGCCCCTGTATATCGTTTTGTTTACCGGCAAAGTTCCACATGAAATAGCGCAGGTACATGTAGCCGATCTGGTACCGGAAGAAAAAACGCATGTTCTCTCCGAAGGATGGAATGGCAATAGGTTTGGTACGGTCGTAACTGTATCCGCCCATCTGGTTTGCCATGGGGTTGCCCTGCTCGTCGCGACGAACATCATAGAGTTTGGACTCATCCATCTTGGCCCAGTAGATATACTCATTGGCATGCTTTGCCTGGTTGCTCCACATCCTGGGAAATACACCCTTGGCGTCACTGTCATAGTTATAATCCCTGTTCTTGTTTACCGGATAGTACTCATCCTCTCCTTTATAATAGCTGGGCTTCCCATCTTCAACACCGGTGGGCCTGGAATTAAAGAAAGCTCCATAAACCAGGGGATTGTCACCATACTGCTCACGGTTCAGGTAATCCAACAGAGAAAAAACTGTATCCGGATTACTCTCATCCAACGGAGTATTGGCCGAAGAACGAATCACAATGACGGTATAGGAAGAGTATCCGATCACCACCACGAAAAAGCTTAAAATAATAGTATTCCAAAGCACATTTCCCTTTTTGTGGGTATAAAAAATTCCGAAGATGAGTCCGCCAAAAAGCAGCAATCCATAGACGATCACTCCTGAATTAAAAGGCAGTCCCATTCCGTTCACAAATATTAATTCAAATTTGCCCGCAATGGCGGTCAGGCCCGGAATAAGCATATAGTTCATCACCCCAAGAATACCTACCGAAACAGCCAAGGCCGCAATCACTCCCTTTACTGTTGGGGTGTATTTCCTGAAATAGTATACCATAATAATGGCCGGAATGGCCAGCAGGTTCAGCAAGTGAACCCCAATGGAGAGACCCATCAGGTATGCAATGAAAATGATCCACCGATTGGCACCGGGCTCGTCGGCATTGTTTTCCCACTTGAGGATGGCCCAGAACACCACAGCTGTAAAGAGTGATGACAGGGAATAGACTTCAGCCTCAACTGCTGAGAACCAGAATGAATCGCTAAAGGTATATGCCAGTGAACCTACCAGGGCCGATCCGAAGATGGTGATCAGGGCTACAGGACTTTTGGAATCTTCTGAGGCAAAGAACTTCCTGATAAGGTGCGTCAGGGTCCAGAACAGAAAAAGAATGGTGAATGCACTGGCCGAAGCTGAAAGAACATTTATGGTGACGGCTACTTTCGTAACGTCATTTCCTGCAAAAAGAGTGAAGAAACGTCCCAGCACCATAAAGAAAGGTGCTCCCGGAGGATGGCCCACCTCCATTTTATAGGCGGTTGCAATAAACTCTCCACAATCCCAGAAACTGGCTGTGGGTTCCATGGTTAAAAGGTAGACGATCAGCGAAACCAGGAATACACCCCATCCGAGGATAAGGTTATATTGACGGAACTTTTCCATTCATTCAGTGTGTATAGTGATTAAAAAAAGTATGCAAATATATAACAATTATAGGTTTATGCGGAACCTCCAGGGCATATCCTTCCAGGGATCGCCTGCATAATCGATGCCAATACGCGGACCGGTGCCATATTCGGGACGAATCCCGCTATCCTCCACCCAGATCCGGTCGGAGCTGACCAGGTCCTCTCCATAAAAGTCTCCGTCCACCCGGATCAGTCGTGTCAGACGGCCCGGACCGGTGGCTTCACGAAGGCCCCTGAACAGCACCGCCTGGGGTACATCGTCAGTTCCGGTTACCACATTGAGCATCCAGTACATCCCGTAGATCATGTACATATATAAATGGCCTCCGTCGCCAAACATTACCTCGTTACGGGGTGTCTTGCCCTTGCTGGCATGACAGGCCCTATCCTCTCCTCCACGGTAAGCTTCTGTTTCTGTAATGACATAGGTGGATTTAGTTCCATCGGGACTGACCCTCACCAAGTGCTGTCCCAGCAACCGGGGGGCCACCTCGAGGACATCCTGACGGAAAAATTCTCTTCCAAACCTTTTATTCATCAGAGTCAACTGGTTTACGACGGAGCCAGGGGGTTTCGGGACCGAAAATAAACAGGGCACAGAAGAAAGCTACAAAGGATGCCCCGGCGGCAGTCTCCAGGGTATCCTCATTCAACATGGAAAGCAGTATAAGGATCAGGAATCCGACTGCCATAAATGAGCGCTGCCGATTCGCCACAAATAGTGGAACCACCAGGGCCGCCAGGCATATGATCATTCCCGGGATCCCAAAGGAGATAAGAAGGGTCAGATACTGGTTATGGGCCCGCCTTCTCCACTTCTCGTAGAGGGGAGAATTGGTTGACTCATAATACTCTTTGAAAGCAGCTTTAACATCCCCATTCCCCACACCAAACAACAGGTTCTCCCGGGCAATTTTCCATCCTGCATCCAGGTAGAGGTAGCGCTGTACCACCGACTTTTCATTGGGATCGAAACCCATCCGGTACCGGTCTATTTCCCATATCACTTCGTAGATCCGTGGGTAAAGTTTGAACCGTTGCATATAGATGTGATTGGCTTTACCGTGTTCAATGGCCCTGACTTCAGCCTGAGAAAGTTGTTTCACCCCGGCAGCATCTTTCCTGAGTCCTTTGGATGTAAGAAACCTGATAAGCGTTCCCCGGATAGAGTTTCCATTGGTAGTCTGCCCTTTAAAATCGATCTCACTGATCCGGTTCCATTCCCGTTCCATCTCCAGATCACACACATGAAGCCAAATATAGTGACCATTCTCCACCTCCCTTTGTTCAGGACAGTTTTGATAACAATTCCCCTCCACTGTATGGGTATCGATCTCCTCAATCTTTAGTTCATCGAATGTGTAAAACTTGCCAATGGCGTGACCCATGTAGATGATCGAAAAGAGCGGGATCATAATCACCGGTACAAATACCATGAAGCGTATTGCCACATCACGGATCTCAACAACTGCCCTCGCCAGCAGGAAGAAAGCCAGGAATCCAGCGATCACGATACCCGAAAGGGATTTCAGAAGTACCAGAAATATGGGGAACCATATCAGTCCCATCAGGTAAAAGATACGTTCGGACCTGGAAATGGAATTTCGCCGAATAAACAGGAAATATACGATGATCAAAAGGGTGAGTACGATCATCAGTGAGAACCGAATATGGCTCATAAACAGTGAAAGATCGCGGTATCCCTCCACTTCCCCGGGCAGCCATCCAAGGAGCTTCATCACCGAAGCCATGGAGGCAGCGAAAACCCCCAATGCAAAAACCAACAGGATGCGATCCATCTGTTGCCTGATTAAAGGAACCGAGGTTGTAACAATCAATGGTAACAATAAGAGCGGCAACTTCACCCTCATATCTTTCATGCTGTAAACAGGATCTTCAGACCATATCAAACCTATGGCATGGACCAGGAAAAAAGCCAGGAAGATCCAGAGGGCTCTGTTTCTTTTAAACCGGTCCCACTTCTCCCGAAACCTGCCTTCGGCAAGCCAGTTGATCAATAAAACAATCTGAAACATGGAGGTAGCGAAAACGGAGAGAGGCAGACTGATTGCAATTAATATCAGGGTATAAAAATACACCTGCTCATGTAATTGTTTTCGGGTTAGTTGCATGGATGAACAGCACTCCTATTTATAAATAACTAAACGGGTGGCTTTCTATTGTGCAAATTAGATGAAATAATCCATTGAGAGGTGTCTCAATCAGTCATAACCACACTGTTTCAACAGCTCTTTCCCTTTCGGATTTCCTGTCAGCTCTTCAACCCTCTCTTTATACTTCGGATCTTTCCATTTTGAAATAGAGCTTTTGTGAAGCAGTTGGATACTGGAAAATAAAGCTATGTTCTCAGTAACTGTAGTATTTTCGTGCCAGTTTAAGATCTCCTTTGACAGAGAGATATTCAGGAAGGAGCAAATTTTTGCTGCAGCAGCCTCAAAATCCAATATTAACTCCTCATATTTAATTGTAAGAACTTTTGGGTGGTTAATATATTTCATTCCTTCTGATACATCACTAATCCACCGTTCCGGTGACACCCAATACCTCGCTTCATCTTTGGGATGTTTTGATAATATTACATCCCGTCCATCTCTGATGGTTTGAATGAAACGGAAATCTCCCTTAAAATAATTATCTATATCATCCAGCCACTGTATATTACTGGGAGACTTTTCGCACCATCGATTTACGGAATCCGGAATCTTATTTATTAACAGTTGGGTGTATAATCTATCGATTCTTGTGGGAATGGAATTTCCCGATTTATCCTTTAATACCTTATCAAACAGCCCTAACTCTTTTGAAAAGCAATGAATATCATTGTGTGATGAAAGGATAGAGAGTAATAAAGTTGTTCCTGTTCTTGCACAACCGCCAATAAAAATTGGAGGTTCAGTAAATCTCCTCTTCTCAACTCTTTTCCCAAGAATGATCAATAATGGCAGAAATGGCTTTTATTGCTGAATTGAAAATGGATTGACTCTCCCCGCAGAAAGCTGCGGGGAACCGAAGCTCGGCGGAAGCCAATCATCGATTAATAGATTATTTTATTTGTGCTCGCTAACCCCGAAGTAGAACTTCGGGGAACCGAGTCTACGAGCTCAGCGGAGCTAATGCGCGAGCGTAATTCATATCAAGATACCGTATGTTGGATAGCGGCTATTTGAACAATGTCTATTGGAGTATGTTTTTACAATGTAATATTGAGTCTATATGACTGAATTTCTGTGAATTATGAATTCACTAATTTTATTGTTGATATCTTCTTGTTTTAAAGAAATTAATTGTATTTTTGCGAACCACAAAATAAGGCATAAAACAGTATAACAGTGAATACATTAAGTTACAAAACAGCTTCAGCAAATAAAGATACCGTCCAGAAGGAGTGGTTTATTGTTGATGCCAAGGATGAGATACTGGGGCGTCTTGCTTCAAAGATAGCATATATCCTCAGGGGAAAGCATAAGCCAAGTTTCACTCCCAATGTGGATTGCGGTGACAATGTAATCGTGATCAATGCCGAGAAGATAAAGCTTACAGGTAAGAAAATGACCGAGAAGCAATATATACGCCACACAGGTTATCCTGGCGGACAGCGTACCCAAACTCCCGAAGATCTTCTGTCCAAGAAACCCGAAGCCGTTGTAGAGAGGGCCATAAAAGGGATGCTTCCCAAAAGCAGGCTTGGCAGTGCAATCTTCAACAACCTTCATGTTTTTGCCGGTGAGATGCATCCGCATGATGCTCAGCAACCCAAGAAACTGGACTTAAATACTATTAAATAATTATCATGGAAGTTATCAATACGATAGGAAGAAGGAAGGCAGCCATTGCCAGGATTTATATGAGTGAAGGTAAGGGCCAGATTATCGTAAACAACAGAGATTTTAAAGAATATTTTCCTGACAAACTACATCATTACGTTGTTGAGCAGCCTCTGAATCTTCTTGAAGTAAGAGAGACTTACGACATCAAGGTCAATCTTGATGGTGGTGGAATGACCGGTCAGGCTGAAGCACTTCGCCTTGCTATTTCAAGGGCGCTGATCAAAATAAATCCCGAGTACAAACCTGCCCTCAGGGCTGAAGGATTTGTTACCAGGGATCCACGTGTTGTTGAACGCAAGAAGCCAGGCCAGCCCAAAGCCAGGAAGCGCTTCCAGTTCAGCAAGCGTTAACAGAGATTTTCTATACTTAATCATTGCGAAACCAGCAGGACTCCAACTTAGGACTACCTGCAGGTTGACCAGCAAAAATTAAAAAAATGCCAGAAATAAGTTTTAAAGAATTATTGGATGCAGGTGTCCATTTTGGTCACCTTAAGAGAAAGTGGAACCCCGCAATGGCTCCTTATATTTTTATGGAGAAGAATGGTATCCACATTATTGATCTCAACAAGACTGAAATCAAATTGGAAGAGGCAGCTTCTGCCATGAAGCAGATTGCCAAGAGTGGCCGTAAGATTCTTTTTGTGGCCACCAAGAAGCAGGCCAAAGATATTGTAGCCGAGAAGGTGAAGGAGATTAACATGCCTTATGTAACTGAACGTTGGCCCGGTGGAATGCTCACCAACTTCCCTACCATCAGGAAAGCAGTGAAGAAGATGTCTGCCATTGATAAGATGGGCACCGACGGAACGTTTACTGTGCTTTCAAAGCGTGAAAGACTCCAGATTACCCGTCAGCGTGCCAAGCTTGAGAAGAACCTTGGGTCCATTGCTGACCTAACCCGTCTTCCTGCTGCCATGTTTATCGTGGACGTTCACAAAGAGTACATTGCCGTACGCGAAGCCAACAGGCTCAACATTCCTGTTTTCGCCATGGTAGATACCAACTCCGATCCCCGGAATATCGAGTTTCCCATCCCATCAAACGACGATGCGTCCAAATCAATCGCTCTGATCATTAACTATGTGACTGAAGCTGTGGCGGAAGGACTGAGTGAAAGAAAGATGGAGAAGGAGAAAGAAGCCTCAGAGTCTAAGAGTAAGAAAGAAAAAAGTGAGAAAGCAAAGAGTGAGGAAGATGCTGCCGGAGGAACTGAGGTCCAAAAGACCCCCGGAGAACGTGGGAGAGAAGGAAAGAGAGAACGTAAGAAAGTAGAGAGACATTCGGATGAGATAAGACAGCAGCCAAAGAGCGCTGCAAAAGCTGAAGTGAAAGAGGAGAAGAAGGAAGAGCCGCAAGCTAAGAAAGCTGAAGTGAAGGAAGAGAAAAAAGAGGAGCAACAACCTGAGAAAGCTGAAGTGAAGAAGGAAGAGCCGCAACCGAAGGACCTGAAGCCAGAGGCGAAGAGCGATGAGAAAGCTGAAGTGAAGGAAGAGAAGAAGGAAGAGCCACAAGCTAAGAAAGCTGAAGTGAAAGAGGAGAAGAAAGAGGAGCCAAAAGCTGAGGAGCCTAAGTCAGACGAGAAGGCATAATTATTTTAATTGATAAACACATTAAAAGAGAATATAACATGGCTGATATTAAAGCTGCAGATGTACAGAGACTGAGGAAAGCCACTGGTGCTGGAATGATGGACTGTAAAAAAGCATTGCAGGAAGCTGATGGTGATTTTGATAAGGCAATAGATTTTATCCGCAAAAAGGGTCAGGCCATTGCTAACAAGCGTTCCGACCGCGATGCCAGTGAAGGCAATGTACAGGCTAAAGTTGAAGGTAACTTTGGCGCCCTGATCTCACTGAACTGTGAAACAGACTTTGTGGCAAAAAATGAGAACTTCGTTAAGTTTTCCTCTTCCATCCTGGACCTGGCCGTTGCTGAAAAGCCAGCCGACCTGGAAGCATTGAAAGCCCTTCCTTTTGAAGGAAAAACTGTTGTCGATGTAGTTACTGAACAGTCAGGAAAGATTGGAGAGAAATTGGAACTTGCTTATTTTGATTCTATTCAGGCCGAAAAGGTACAGGCTTACAATCATTTTGGAAACAACCTTGCAACCCTGGTGGGTTTTAATAAGGCTGATGTGGACGAACAGGTGGCCAAGGATGTGGCCATGCAGATCGCTGCCATGTCTCCTGTAGCAGTGGCCGAAAGTGATGTTCCTGCCGAAGTGATTGCAAAGGAAAAGGAAATTGGACGCGCAAAAGCCATACAGGAAGGGAAACCAGAAAACATTGTGGACCGCATTGCCGAGGGAATGGTCAAGAAATTCCTCAAGGAAGCCACCCTGTTGAATCAGGAGTTCACCAAAGATAACAAGAAGACCATTGGTCAGTACCTCAAGGAAGCTGACAAAGATCTCCAGGTTACCGGTTTTAAAAGATTCGCCATAAAATAATTTGATTATTTGATACTATCAAAAGCTGTCTTGCTTCATTGCAGGGCAGCTTTTTTATTTTTATTACTTTTAAAAGAAAAAAATGGCAGCATATAAGCGCATTTTACTCAAACTGAGCGGTGAAGCGCTCATGGCCGGTCGCTCTCACGGCATTGATCCCGGACGACTGGAAGATTACATCGAAGAGATCATTGAAGTATCCCGCATGGGAACCCAGGTGGGGATCGTCATCGGTGGAGGTAATATCTTTAGGGGAATTTCGGGTGTGGAAGCCGGGTTTGACCGCGTAAAAGGTGATTATATGGGCATGCTGGCCACAGTCATCAACGGACTTGCACTTCAATCAGCATTTGAGTCCAAGGGAGCCTCTGCCCGGTTGTTCACTGCCATCAGAATGGAACCTGTGGCCGAGTTTTACTACAAACCAAGGGTAATCAAGGCCCTGGAAAACAACGAGATCGTTATCTTTTCAGGAGGTACAGGCAATCCCTACTTCACCACCGATACCGCTTCTACCCTGCGTGCCATAGAGATGGAAGCCGACGTGATGTTAAAAGGAACCCGTGTTGATGGTGTCTATACCAGTGACCCTGAAAAAGATCCGGAAGCAGAAAAGTATGATGAACTCACCTTTAACGAAGCGTTGCAGAAGGAGTTACGCATCCTGGACCTCACTGCTTTTACCATGTGCAAAGAGAATGATTTACCCATTATCGTCTTCAATATGAATGAGAAAGGGAATCTGAAAAGACTTATTTCGGGCAAAAAAGTTGGTACTTTAATCAAAATTTAGATAATTTAGGATCGCT
>JAUVKN010000126.1 GCA_030596245.1 Bacteroidia bacterium
TGGAATCGACCTGGTGAAAAAATTGGTTTGATTCCTCCTCGAGTCCATAAAACAGGGAAAAAAACCTGATCCACTCGGCCTTCCCCAGTGGATGTGGTTCCAGATAATCGCCACAGAATACCACCGGTACACCCAGCTCGGTCAGTTTTTCCTTAGTGGCCCGGACACTTCCTTCCACCCCGTACATGAAAAGAACATCCGGATCAAGACTGACAATGGTTTCATAATTGAGGCCCTGGTCGTATCCCACCTCCAAAAGCTCTCCCGCATCGATCCTTTGCCTGATCGCAGGATCGTAGATCAAGCCGACACCCGAAGCTCCTTTAATGGTTTTTGCCATGCCAAGCTGGTTGATCATGGCCACATGGGTGGTGGAAAGAGTGATAACCCGCTGAACAGGAATATGAATAAAGGGCAGATCAACCAGGGAGTCAGGGACCAGGGACCTTTTTTCGGCCAGCACATATGGTAAGGTCACATTCCTGCTATTTTGCCAGGGATTATGCACACCCACCAATTTGAAATCACCGCAGTCCGATACATCAAAGCCACTGGCATAGGTTGTAAAGGATTCTCCTTCCCCATGGTAGGTGAAGGATTCATGGCTGCTGTTCCGGATGCATCCTGATAAGAGGATACCCAGAATCCCAAGCCAGAATAGCCTCTTCATCGGGTCACAATGAATTTATGATTCTCCTGATAATCATCCGCTTCAAAGCGAATCAGATAGACTCCCGGAGTCAATGGTGTGGTATCGATCCTACCCGGTTCTCCATTGTTCATTTTGCCGGACATTAGCACAGCCCCGGAAAGATCAACGACCCGGTAGGAATACAATCCAACCTGTGAATATCCGGAAGAGATGTGCAGGAGATCTGAAACCGGATTGGGATAGATACTAAATCTGGTTCCGGTCACCACCATGGATGGTTCCGTAGTTGTAGGGTGATATCCCCCAATACTCCTGGCTCTTGTATTCAGAGGATCAAGCCATGGTTTCAGGGAGGGCCCGTCTGCTCCATAAAAATCCCAGGCATAGAACATCCGGGTGTAATAATCATCATAATTAAATGCTTTGTTATAGATAACCCGATCATTCTCGCTATCGTATCCAATGGAATCGCCGCATTTGGCAATTCCACCACTCAACAGGCCAATCACTCTCTTTCCTGCATTGAACAGAGGGGAACCTGAAGAGCCACCTTCCGTAGAACCAATATCCCACTCCCGGATCCACCAGTATGAGAAATAATGGTAATCATCAAGATCTGTATAGGGTACATCGCCAGGTTGTTCCGGTTTGGATGGAATTTCAAAATCAAAGGATATTTTCTTCACATCCCCCCAGGGATGATGGATGGTGGTTGTACCGGATGTTTGCAAATCAGACCGGTCCCATCCCGCATAATAGACATCATATGAATCCGGCGGAGAGACCGAAAGCTTCACCAGGCTGAAATCCAGGCTATCTCCCACAGCGATGCTGTCACATCCCGAAATGGACATGCTGGTTGGACCATCCTCTCCATTGCAAGATGGACTTTCATAATTGAATAAAAATACCGAACGATCAGCTATATACTGTTTATTAATGCAGTGTTCGGCAGTCAGCACATAAGGAGTTCCATCATAGGCTGTATTATTTACCAATACTCCTGTACAGTACTGGCTGTTAGTAAGAATTCTTACCACTGATTTTTTGGTAAGCTGCCAATCATCTCCATCTGAGCAGTTGATGTCGATTTCGCATACCTGGGAGCACCCGAATTCTCCGGGAGGACAGTCAGCAATTCCGGAGCTATGTTTTATATCCAGGAAAGCATGAGAAACAGACTCAATATACAAACTTCCATAGTGCGTCATAGCTTCCGGTACCTGCATCTCGATGATCAGCTCATCACCCTTAATATGTCCCACCGGAAGTATCCCCGAAGATTTATTGTTTCCCGAGGTAAAAGCCCCTTTAATATCTTTCTGATCCGGATCGTATACAAATAGTTTCACACCCGGTTCAAGATGGTATTCATTGAATACCAGCCCCATGGAGTAGGCTTCCGGAGAGACAATATGTATCCTCCAGACACGGTAATGATCCTGGGTTACCCAGCTGCCATGGCTCTCAGGTGAAAAACTGACAGGGCGCTCTATGGCAAACTGCATAGGTTTTTTATAACTCTCCTCATTTCTGATCACTCTGGACTCTACCTCAAGCGGATCCACCGGCGGCAGCACATACATTACATCGGCTGCTTTTAATTGGCGGTAATTATCCATGGGTTTGCCCGGAAACTGGCGCTGTGCCACCAGTGAGGTGATCCCTATAAATATAATCCCTGCCGAAAACAGCAATCTGTATCTGTTCATATTATCCATGCGTGCTTTTAAAGTGTACTAGCTTCGCTTAAAAGTAGAGAATAAAACCAAAAGGAGAAATATTTTTTACTTTTGTTAAAAGCAAATCCAGATGACTCCGGAGCAGGCAAAAGTAAAGATTGATAAACTCAGAGATGTGCTTCACCAGCACAATTATGACTATTATATAAAGTCAGAACCCACCATTTCTGATTTTGAGTTTGACCATTTAATCAGCGAGTTACAGCAACTGGAAAATAATTATCCCCAATTCATTGATGAGAATTCACCAACCAACCGGGTGGGCAGTGACCTGAACCGTGAATTCGAATCATTTACCCATCCATATCCCATGCTCTCCCTGGGAAACACCTATAATAAGGAGGAGCTGGAAGAATTTGACCAGCGTGTGAGAAAAGTGACCGGTGACGATGTCTCCTATTTCTGCGAACTGAAATATGATGGGGTGGCTGTTGCACTGACCTATACCAATGGAAAACTGTGGAGAGCACTTACCAGGGGTGACGGTACACGTGGGGACGATGTGACCCGAAATATCCGGACCATCAGGAGCATTCCCTTAAAACTACAGGGCAAAGGATATCCCCAACAGTTTGAAATCAGGGGAGAGGTGATCTTTCCGGGAGAGGGATTTGAGAAGATGAACCGTGAGCGGGAAGCGAAAGGAGAACCTCTCTTCGCCAATCCGAGAAATGCAGCGTCCGGTTCTCTTAAAATGCAAAATTCATCTGAAGTTGCTCAACGGCCCCTCGATTGTCTTTTCTACTATGTTCCAGGCGAACAACACCTCTTTGAAACCCAACATAAAAGCCTGGAAAGCGCACGTGAATGGGGATTCAAAATTCCTTCCTACAACAGGTTGTCCCGGTCACTGGAAGAGGTTTTTAGTTTTATTGACCATTGGGAATCGGCCCGCGAAGATCTACCGTTCGAAATCGACGGTGTGGTGATTAAAGTTGACTCCATCGCCATGCAACAGCAACTGGGTTTTACAGCAAAAACCCCTCGCTGGGCTATATCCTATAAATTTAAGGCTGAGCAGGCCCTCTCCTGTTTGCTGAGCATAGATTTTCAGGTGGGCCGGACCGGTGCCGTCACCCCGGTAGCTAACCTTGAACCGGTGCAGCTGGCAGGGACCACTGTAAAAAGAGCCTCACTGCACAATGCCGATCAAATCCAACTGTTGGATGTAAGGATTGGTGATCATGTATACGTAGAAAAGGGTGGTGAGATCATTCCCAAGATCATTGGAGTATCAATGGAGCGAAGGGATCCCGCATTTCAACCATTCCAGTTTATTACACGGTGCCCCGAATGTAACACCCCCCTTGAAAGAAAGGAAGATGAAGCTGCCCATTATTGTCCCAACACAAATGAGTGTCCGCCACAAATCAAAGGCCGCATTGAGCATTTTATCAGCCGAAAGGCTATGGATATTAACGCTGCAGAGGCCACCATAGACCTGCTGTTCAGGGAAGGACTGGTGCGTAATGTGTCAGACCTTTATGCCCTGAAATACGACGAGGTGGTCAAACTGGAAAGATTTGCGGAAAAGTCAGCTCAAATCTGGTTGAGAGCATTGAAGCATCGAAGCTGGCACCTTTTCATCGTCTCCTCTTTGCCCTGGGAATCCGGTACGTGGGTGAAACCGTGGCCCGAAAACTTGCGGATGCCTTCCTGAACCTGGATAACCTTGTTGCTGCTGATCAGCAAGCCCTGGAGGATGTGGACGAGATCGGGGAACGGATCGCACAATCTGTCATTGCCTATTTCGAAGATCCAGTAAACCAACTCGTGGTACACCGGTTGAAGGAGAGTGGAGTTCAATTTGAATTAGGTTCAAGGTCCGAGGCCATAAGTCAGATCCTTGAAGGCAAGTCCTTCGTTATTTCGGGGGTATTTGAAAACCGGTCCAGAGAGGAGCTGAAATTGCTGATTGAACAACATGGAGGGCGCAACTCGGGTTCCATTAGTTCCAGGACCAATTTTATACTTGCCGGAGCAAACATGGGTCCGAGTAAATATGAAAAGGCCCGGAAGCTGGGAATCCCAATTCTATCGGAGAAGGAGTTCCTATCCATCTTATCCTAGCCAATTCATTTTTAATTGTATTTTTGTTTGAAGAATGGCAGGGTTAAGAGAAAACATAGGAAAGCAGGTGCTGAAAAAGAAAAAGAAGGCTTTTCAGCGAAAGGTACAGGTACATAACTTTAAAACCGCAAAATCGGCTGTGATCCTTTTTGATACCAGCGAGCCTGATTCCTTTCAGGTCATCAAAGAATTTAGAAAATTCATTGAGAATAATGGCATTAAATGTGCTGCGTTCGGGTATGTACAGCAGAAAGAGATCCCTCAGGAGATGCTCTTCTGGAAGAATTATTCTTTCATTACAAAAAGTGATCTTAACTGGTACATGAAACCCACCGGAGAAACTGTGGACTCTTTTTATTCCAAAGACCCTGATATCATGGTGGATTTTACCAGGGAAACTCCTCTGGAGCTACAATTCCTTGTGCAGCTTTCAACCGCCAGGTTTAAAATTGGTATGTTCACAGAACAGGAAAACGATTATGACTTCATGATCAATCTTACTGAGCGGAACGATATCAGTTACCTTGCAGATCAAATCAAACACTATGTATCCATTTTAAATCCGTCAAATTGATTCGTCCCATGATGTTAACTCATCAATTCACAGGAACAGGTGTTGCAGTTGTTACACCCTTCACACAAAAAGGTGAAATAGACTTTGACAAACTCGAATTGCATACCGACAGGTTGATAAAGAATGGTATTAACTACCTGGTTGTTTTGGGCACAACTGCCGAGACCCCTACCCTTTCAGCGGAGGAGAAATCGGATGTAGTCCGGTGTGTGGTGAACGCCGGGGGAGGCAGGGTTCCCCTGATAGTGGGCGCAGGTGGAAACGATACACGGTCAACCGTTGAATTGGTAAGAACCATGAAACTGGAGGGGATAAATGGTTTGCTAAGTGTAGCTCCTTATTATAACAAACCTTCCCAGGAAGGGATGTATCAGCATTTTGCTGCCATCGCGGCAGTTGCTGAGATTCCGGTGATGCTCTATAATGTTCCCGGACGAACCAGCTCAAATATATCTTCGGAGACAGCACTTCGCCTGGCCAATGATTTTCAGGGTACCATCGTTGCTGTGAAAGAGGCTTCGGGCAATCTTGAGCAGGTGATGGAGATCATCCGTGACAGGCCGGAAGGCTTCCTGGTAGTATCGGGCGATGATTCTATTACCCTGCTATTAATAGCTGCTGGAGGAGATGGATTGGTAAGTGTGATCGGGAATGCATACCCTGCCCTGACATCAACCATGGTTGCTGCCGCTTTGGAGAGTGCATATGATAAAGCGCGTGAGTTGCACTACAAACTTTTCCCCATGATGAAAGCCATTTTTAGGGAGGGTAATCCTGCAGGAGTCAAGGCATCCATGGAAATCCAGGGATGGTTAGAGAATGTTCTTAGGTTACCGCTGATCCCTGCATCAAAAAAACTGTACCAGGAGATCGCCCGACTGGATAGTTTTCTGCATTAATAGAGGTTAGCCTGCAGATCCGGGCCTACCGTGACAATTTTTATACTTTTTCCCGCTTCCACAGGGACATGGTTCATTGCGTCCTATCTTCTTTTCCACCCTTATCGGTTGTTGTGCCTGGGTACGTCCATCCTTTCCGGGTCCACCGCCTGAAGGATCATTGTAGCTGCTCATCTCATCCTTATTGGCTTCAAACTTGCTTAGATCCATCTTCTTTGGAGCTTCAGTACGCTGAATACTTTTGGGATCACGCAATGGAATATGAGCCTTCATAAGGGTAGATACCACATCCCTGTTCACCTTATCGATCATGGTTGTAAAGAGTTCAAAGGCCTCAAACTTATAGATTAACAAGGGATCTTTTTGCTCATATTGTGCATTCCTGACCGATTGGCGGAGATCGTCCAGTTCTCGCAGATGCTCCTGCCATGATTGGTCAATGGTGGCCAGAATAATACTTTTCTCGTAAGATCTAACCAGTTCCTTGCCTTTTGATTGATAACAATTCTCCAGGTTGGCCAACACCTGGAAAATCCGTGTCCCATCTGATACAGGAACTACAATATTTTCATACACCTGCCTCTGATGCTCATACACTTGATTTATCACCGGCATAGCCTGCTCAGAAATACTCTCCTGTTTGCGCTTATAGGTTTCAAGAAGTATTTCATATATCGCATCGACTATCTCATTCTCACCCATTCGCTTGAACTCCTCCTCAGAGACAGGAGATTCAATGGAAAAGAACCTGATCAGATCCAGCTTAAATCCGTCGAAATCACCACTTTGATGAAACGAGTTAACGATACTCTCAGTCACATCGAACATCATATTGGCTATGTCGAGGCCAATCCGTTCCCCATAAAGTGCGTGCTTCCTGCGCTTATAAATGACCTCGCGCTGGGCGTTCATCACATCGTCATACTCCAGTAAATTCTTCCTGATCCCAAAGTTGTTCTCTTCCACTTTTTTCTGTGCCCTCTCAATGGATTTAGTAATCATGGAGTGCTGGATCACCTCCCCCTCTTTCAGGCCAAGCTTGTCCATCATCCCTGCAATCCGTTCCGATCCGAACAGGCGCATCAGGTTATCTTCAAGGGAAACATAGAACTGTGATGAACCCGGGTCTCCCTGCCTTCCTGAGCGTCCTCTTAACTGGCGATCCACCCTTCTGGAATCATGCCGTTCCGTACCAATAATGGCCAATCCGCCATCCACTTTGACCTGATCGGAAAGCTTGATATCAGTGCCCCTGCCAGCCATATTGGTAGCAATGGTCACTGTACCGGCTTTCCCTGCCTGTGCCACTACTTCAGCTTCCCGCTGGTGTAGCTTAGCATTCAATACATTGTGGTTAATCTTCCTGATCTTGAGCATTTTTGACAACAGCTCCGATACTTCAACAGTGGTAGTACCAACCAGGGAGGGCCGACCCGCTTTATTGAGCTGCACAAGCTCATCGATCACTGCGTTGTACTTTTCACGCTTGGTTTTAAAGACCATATCCTCCTGGTCATCTCTAACGATGGGACGGTTGGTAGGGATCACCATCACATCCAACTTATAAATGTCCCAGAATTCCCCTGCTTCAGTTTCTGCCGTACCAGTCATTCCTGCCAGTTTATGGTACATTCTGAAATAGTTCTGCAGGGTGATGGTGGCCCAGGTCTGAGTAGCGGCCTCCACTTTTACATTTTCCTTGGCCTCAATAGCCTGGTGCAATCCATCGCTGTATCTTCTGCCCTCCATGATCCTTCCCGTCTGCTCATCAACGATCTTCACCTTGTTGTCCATAAGCACATACTCCACCTCTTTCTCAAACATGGAATAGGCCTTCATGAGCTGGTTGACTGTATGGATCCGTTCAGACTTCACCGCATAGTCCTGGAGCATTTTGTCTTTCACTTCGAGTTTCTTCCTGTCCGGCATATCGGACTTTTCAATATCAGCAATCTCGGATCCAATATCGGGAAGAATGAAAAAAGCAGGATCGTCCGAATCGCCTGTGATCAGATCAATTCCATTCTCGGTTAGTTCCACCGAATTTTGCTTCTCTTCGATGATAAAGTAGAGTTCGTCTGTGACCAGGTGCATGTTCTTGGATTGATCCTGCATATAGTGGTTCTCGGTTTTTAAAAGAAGGCTCTTATTCCCCTCTTCACTCAGCACCTTGATCAATGGTTTGTACTTGGGTAGTCCTTTATGGGCCTGCAGCAATTTAAAACCTGCTTTTTCGGTCTCCCCTTCAGCCAGAAATTTGCGGGCCTCAGAAAACATATTGTGGACAAGCTGGCGCTGTACACTCACCAGCCTCTCGACCTTGGGTTTGTACTCTTCGAATTCCTGGTTATCCCCTTTTGGTATAGGTCCTGAGATAATCAGGGGCGTCCTTGCATCGTCAACCAGGACAGAATCGACCTCGTCAACAATGGCATAATTGTGTTTTCGCTGTACCAGTTCAGCCGGACCATGCGCCATATTGTCACGCAGGTAGTCAAACCCGAATTCGTTATTGGTCCCGAATGTGATGTCGCAATTATAGGCTTTTCTTCTGGCCTCGGAGTTGGGTTGGTGCTTATCAATACAATCCACTGTAAGTCCATGAAATTCATAGATGGGCCCCATCCATTCCGAGTCACGTTTGGCCAGGTAATCATTGACCGTCACCAGGTGTACCCCTTTCCCGGTGAGTGCATTGAGAAAAACCGGCAGGGTGGCCACAAGGGTTTTACCCTCACCGGTAGCCATCTCGGCAATTTTCCCACTGTGAAGAGCCACTCCACCGATCAACTGGACATCATAATGTACCATGTCCCAGGTAATTTCATTTCCTCCTGCCATCCAATGGTTCTGCCATATTGCCTTGTCTCCTTTGATCTCAATGGACTCCCTGGTGGCTGCCAGTGTCCTGTCAAAATCAAGCGCTGTTACCTCTAACTGCTCATTCTCCTTGAATCTCTTTGCCGTCTCCTTAATGAGAGCAAAGGCTTCCGGAAGGATTTCATTCAAGATAACCTCATACTTTTCATCGATCTCATCGTCCAGTTTATCAATCTCTTTGTAGAGTGGTTCTTTTTCGGTTACATCAACATCCGGATCTTCGGCTTTTGTCTTCAACTCCTCCAGGGTGGTCTTCTCTCCCTGCACATGTGCTGCCACCCTCTTCTTCAGAGCCACTGATCGTTCCCGCAATTCATCATTGCTCAATCCCTCTATGGTTTCGGATGATTGCCTGATTTTATCGACAAAAGGCTTCACCTCACGCATATCTCTATCCGCCTTATTTCCTACAAACTTTCCTATTATTTTGCTAACAATTTTGCTAACATCCATGATCCGATGTGATTATTTGGTTATTACTGATATCTGAGAAAAGACAAATTTACCTTTTTTTATCGGTCTAGGTCCTTCAAATAATGTACCAATCCGGTTTTCATGCAATAATGGCACAAAATAACCCTGGAAGAGTATCCATTGTATACTCTTCCAGGGTTAATATAACTAAAGGTAAAGAACTAAACGGCTGGGGCTGCTCCTCCACCTCCCCGCATGGACATGATATCCCGGTCGAACATGTAAAGGTTGTTCTTGCCAAGGAGGTTCAGTTTATCAATGATGGTTTTTACTGATGCTTCCTCTTCAATCTGTTCTGTCACGAACCACTGGATCCAATTCTGGGTAGTAAAATCATTTTCAGAGATGCAAGCTGCCACAATTTCATTGATGGAACCTGAAATAAATTTCTCATGGGCCAGTACCTTGTCAAACATTTCAAAAACATCTCCGAAACCGGCTGGTGGTGTATCTAATCCAGGGATTACAGCCACACCGTCTCTATCATTAACATATTTCACAAATTTGAGCATGTGTAACCTCTCTTCTTCAGCCTGAGCATACAGCCAGCTTGACACACCCTCAAATCCCTTGTTCTCAGCCCAGGAGGCCATGGATAGGTATAATTGGGAAGAATAGTCCTCCTTCTGAATCTGATCGTTGAGTATCTTTTCTACTTTTTTGGGTAGCATAATATAATTAGTTATTGGTTAGGGGTTACATATTGTCGATGATGGCGGTCCCAAATTCCGAGCATTTCAGTTCTGTGGGATCATCCATCAAACGTGCAAAATCATAAGTCACTTTCTTTTTCAGGATTGCCGCCTGGAGGCCTGCAACAATCATATCAGCGGCTTCGTTCCAACCCATATACTGTAACATCAAAACCCCTGACAGGATGACCGAACCAGGATTCACTTTATCCAGACCTGCATACTTGGGCGCTGTTCCATGGGTGGCTTCAAAAATTGCATGACCCGTTTCATAATTAATGTTTGCACCCGGTGCAATTCCGATCCCTCCCACAATGGCTGCAAGCGCATCTGAAATATAATCCCCATTCAGGTTCATGGTGGCTATGACCGAATATTCGGCAGGGCGTGTCAGTATCTGCTGCAAAAATGCATCGGCTATCACATCCTTGATCAGAATCTTTCCAGCTTTGAGAGCCGCAT
>JAUVKN010000197.1 GCA_030596245.1 Bacteroidia bacterium
TATTTCCACTCACGGGGATCAGCTCAATTTCCAATACGTTACCGGCGCTGATACCTGCAAAAGATTTTACCACCTCTCTATCAATTTGACCTGCTTCCCGGATTATATCAAATCTGTCCAGAACCCGGCTCTTCTGAATGTCTACATTAAAAACACGCTCTCCCGGTTTGGTGTGATCAGGTTCTGAAAAATAGAGATTAATGGTATAAGAAGCCACCGGAACACTAATTTCTTTTGACAATGAAATTTTTAGTGACCTGATCCCGGCGATAGAACTGGCAGATACCCAGGGGGTCTTTTCCGATTGAATTGAAACCGGATCTTTTCTTATCTCGAAATAATTCACCGAGTCTAATTTGATCTCTATTCCGGAGAAGGTTCCCCCGACATTCGGATACTCCAGCCAGAGTATATTATCTGAAGAGCTACGGTCGCCCGGTGCATTCAGATTAATTCCCAGATTCTTGATCTGACTGCCACTCCATGTATAATTACTGTTGGTCCAATAGCTCATCCATGGCATATTAATCAGCGCAAGGGATGTCTGGTTCTGGTAGGGACACTGACAGGTACGGGTATAATCCGGGGCATTGAGTACTCCATTGGCAACCACCAGGTTTGCTGAGCAACCCGCTTTGAAACCTCCAAGACTTCCAGTACCTTCAGAAACATCGAGGTTGATAAACCCGGCCGATGCAGAGCGGAAAGTCAGCAGATGCTCGCTGGCTATCACAATTCCACAACCGTATTCCCGCTTATAATTCCATTTAATATCCTCGCCGGTGACTGCATCTTTTTCTTTAATAGGGTTCCCGGTAAGAAGAGAAAACCCTTCACCTTCAGTGAATATTTTTTCGCCGGATATGATGGGTGGATTTGAATAAACCATTTCCTGATCCCACAGTATCTCTTTTGTATCTATTTGATACACAATCATCCTTTTCCCATACTCTCCACTCAGCATATCCCTCGATGGTCTTGTTGCCTGTAATAATAATTGGTGCTCAGCTGAGTAACCCAGCCAGGTACCGAAAATATTCTTTGTCTCTTCATGAATTATATCTCCACTGTTTATGTCCAGATAGAGGAGCCTTGAGCCGGATGGGGGAGCTTCACCTCTTCTTCGCAGTTTGGTCTCCAGATTTTGTGGAAGCTTATCAAGACAGAAAAGCAGGTCATCTCCGGCAATCACAGAGTTGTGAATAAATCCATGATTTGCCTTTATGCTCCATTGTATTTCCCCACTGAATCTGTCAAGGATAAGAAGTTCCTTGCTGGCTGTAAGATCGTAATTACTAAATTTTACATTTTCCCTTTGTTCGCTCAGGTTTTCTATTTCAGGATACTCCGAAAAACTACTGCCAAGGATTAAATAATTCTGATAGACACCTATATATCCAAGCTTCTTTGCAGGGTCGTCAACAGGGTCAAATGTTTCAGCCAGTTCTCCTGTTTCAATGTTGATAAGGTGACACTTATTGCCTTCAATCACATAAACAAACTCTTTTGTACATATGAAATTTGTACCCCTGGCATTAACTCCTGGAAGATGTACCTGGTTGTACTTCGTATCAAGAGGGTTTTCTTCATCGTAGGTCTCATCATAAAATACCAGCCAGTTATCATCTTTGAGGTGATCAAATTCTCTTTTCCAGAGCATCCTGCCGGTATATACGTCTCTGGCACTGATGCTGTTTATCCCTTCGATAATTAAACGGCCATCAATCACCTGTTCAGATGGACCGTGGCCATGCCTTGGAAGAACATCAAGGTTTGAGTTTCCACCAAACCATAAAATTCCAAGAGGAGCTTTCACTATTTCATCGTCAGATTTAATGGTGTTGGCAATATCTCCATAAGCGTGTGTCCAGTCGGAAGAACCTTTAAGAGACCCTGTTCTGGAAAGTATGGCGCGACCCCATCTGTGCTTCAGCTCAGCACCATAAAGATCAAGCCGGTCAACCAATCTTTTTATTTCCCGTCTCTTCCCAAAAAATGTTCTGATCCATATCTTTCCACCGTATGGCCGGGTCGATTCATATATTTCATTCAGGTCATCTGACCTGAGATCATTCAGATAGTCCCGGTCATTAAGGATGATAAGTGAGGCAAAATACTTTGGAAGTAAGGGGTGGCTCTTGTCGTAATGCAGGAAACATAAACGGTCTGAAGGTATCCCCAGATTATCAAAATAATCTCTTAAAAAGGAGATCCTGTGGGGATCTTTATCAAATACAACGATATTAAGAGAACTTTTTAATAAAAGACTTTTCAGAAATTTAATGTCCTCCGCTCCGTAAACAAGGGCATAGCCATCACGGATACCGGTAGTTTTTAACATCACAAATGCCCGCAATGATCTTGCCTTGGTGTTGGATCCCTGCTTTTTTACCGGGGGGTTCACAGGAACAGGAGTATCTCCATAAACCATCAGGGAACCATCATTTGTAACAGCAATTAGTTTACCATTTGAAGCTACAAGTCGCTCAATTGTCTTCTCACTCTTCAGGCTCCATAATACCCGGGGTTTGCCTCCTGCAATGTTAATAGCTGTAAGGCTTAAACTATCAGTGGCATAAAGGCAATTTCCGGCCTTGATCAGCTCCTTTGTTGCCGGAACATCAATTTGCCATAGGGTATCCAGCACATTTTCACTGTTAAGAAATGTGGCGGTAATTTTTTTGCCTGAGAAATATACGGTATCACCCTCAACAACCGGATACTCCCCCACATTTGATTGTATCCGATCTCCCGTTTGAGAATCGTACATGGAGGTCATCCTCTCCCTGTGATGGTTGAAAAATACCCTGTCGTTGCTACAGGTAAATGCACCACCGGTTTTTCCACTTGCGGAAAGTTGATAATAGAGTTCTTTACCTGTTTTCAGATCGAATGCTGCCGGAACGGACCGCCCTCCTGCAACAAGAAGTTTGTCTCCGGTAATGGTGAAGTTACCCTGCGGAGCCACATATGCAAAAGCAGGTGAGTTGTGAGGCTGAAGAATATATTTTCTGCTGGAGCCTTCATTTTTCCAGACAATTTCACCAGTTTCTGCATGAATAGCATAAATAAAAACTCCCATCATGGGGAAAATGCTGGCTGCTGTGTAGATGATGTTTTCTTTGAGTACAATTCCACCTCTCGCGGGCCACATCGATATAAGACGCTTGTTTCCCAGCAGTTTATTTTCCGAGGGTGCAAGCGGCACTTTCCAGAGTAGCAATCCACTGTTTCCATCCAGGCAATAACAATATCCGTCATCACTGATAAAATAAATTTTGCCATTGTATGAAGTAAGAGGTAATCTCACCGGGCCATCAGCATAAAAATGCCACATCTCTTCACCTGATATTATATCCAGGGCAATAACCTTATCCTGATCGTTAAACCCCAGAAATATTTTATTCCCGGAGACTATGGGCTCAAATAGTCTGTCAAATTGCATCAGATTCTGGTTAAGGGGATCATCCCAAACCGGTGTCCGGGCAGAATATTGTACCTGCCATTGCAAATAAAGTTTATCGGCAAGCTGCTCAGGAGTTGAAGCAGACCGGTTGTGATCGTAACGCCACATTGGCCAGTCGTAGGACTGAGCCTGAGTCGCAGCAACAATGAGGAAGAAAAGAAATATGGAGGAAAGTTTTTTCATCACAGGAATTATAGAGAATTTAAAGATAAGAGGCCCAATCATTAATTCAAATTTTATTTGCTACTTCCCAATGATCACTGCATTGCCGATCTCCCGCTTAGAGTATTTATCCACGAACTTGATATCATCCGTTTTCCCGAATTCGAGTTCTGGGAAAAGGCATATTGAAAAGGGAAAACAAAAAAATATGAGGGAAAAAATGATTATTTTACACTTGAATACTCACATGAATCCGAATCCATGAAACACACACAAAATAGAAGGGTACAGCTACTGCTGTGGTGCTTTATTCTTCTTATGCTTCCCTCTGTAAGGGGTCAGGAACAGACTAAGATCAATCCTTCCATACTCAATGGAAAATGGGATGCCCAATGGATTACCTGTCCCGGTGTATCATTAACGGATTATGGAGTATTTCATTTTAGAAAAACATTTGCCCTGACAACAGAGCCGGAGGAGTTCATTATTCATGTCTCCGGCGATAATCGTTATAGATTGTTTATAAATGGAACTGAAGTTTGTAAAGGGCCTGCCCGTGGAGATCTTGCAAATTGGCGCTTCGAGACTATAGATATTGCCGAATATTTAAACAGGGGAGAAAACGTCCTGGCAGCAGTTGTATGGAACTTTGGCGAGTTTAAGCCATTGGCACAAATCTCAAACAAAACTGCTTTTATTGTTCAGGGAAACGGCACAACAGAAAAGATCATTAACAGTGGGCATAGCTGGAAGGTGTATAAAAATGAGGCCTATATTCCTCCGGACACACCCTCTTCTCATACTGTGGTAGGAGTTGGGAATGAGGTGGATGGTTCCAGGTATCCCTATGGATGGGAATTGTTAGGTTTTAATGACAGCGGGTGGAAAGTTCCTAAAGTGTTGGGCAATGGAATACCAAATGGGAAGTTCACTTTCTGGGATTGGAACCTGGTCCCCCGGAATATCCCCTTTATGGAATACAGGTTGCAGCGGATCATGGAGGTGGAGAGGGCTCAAAACATCCAGGTCGAAACCCATTTTCTGGAAGGAAAATCTCCTTTACATATCCCGGCTCATAGTGAAGTGATAATCCTGTTTGATCAGACTTATCTTACCACAGCGTATCCGGAAATATTGGTAAGTGGAGGCAAAGGCTCCACCATTGAGATTAGTTATGCCGAGGCCCTGGTTGATCAAAATGGGGTTAAGGGCAATCGCAACCAGATTGAAGGGAAAACGATGTTGTCCTATTATTCGGATAAATTCCATCCCGATGGAAGGGAAAACAGTAGTTTTCAACCCCTGTGGTTCAGGACCTATCGGTATCTTGAGCTGACTATAGAGACCCGGGAGGAGCCTCTCATCATCAAAGACCTCTACGGTTATTTTACCGCATATCCATTTGAAGAGAAAGCATCTTTTAGAAGTAGTGATCCGGAATTACAGGATATTTGGGACGTAGGCTGGCGAACAGCTCGTTTGTGTGCAGGAGAGACTTATTTTGATTGTCCCTACTATGAGCAATTGCAATATGTGGGAGATACCAGGATACAGGCGTTAATCTCGCTGTATGTGGCCAACGACGATAGGTTGATGCGAAATGCAATTGACCAGTTTCATAATTCACTTCTGCCAATCGGGCTTACACAAAGTCGATTCCCCTGCGCTGAGCCACAGGTAATACCCACATTTTCATTGATCTGGATAGAGATGATCCATGATTATTGGATGCATAGGGATGATCAGGAATTTGTGAAGAAACAGGCGAATGGGATCCGAAATGTACTGTTCTGGTACAAGCAACAGATTGATGAAAGCACGATGTTGGGACCCATGGACTGGTGGAATTTTGTGGATTGGTCTTTCGGACCCTGGGATAGCCAGAAACCACTTGGGGGAACTCCCACCGGAGCCATCGACGGGAACTCTTCAATTATAACATTACAGTATGTGCATGCGCTTCAAATGGCTTCAGAGCTTTTTGAGGCATTTGGAGATCAGCATCAGGCCGGGGAATACAGACAGCTTTCTCAATCTTTAATGAAGAGCAGTTATGAACGGTGCTGGAGTGATGAGAAAGGATTGCTTGCCGATACTCCCGAAAAAACCTCTTTTAGTCAGCATGCAAACATCCTTGCCATACTAACCGGCATGTTTAAAGGGCAGGAAAGTGCAGATCTGTTTGGCAGAATACTGTCTGATGAAGATTTAACTCAGACCACCCTCTATTTTAAGTTTTATATGATCCAGGCCATGAAAGAAGCAGGTTTGGCCGATCACTATCTTTATAACCTTGAATCGTGGAAAGAGATGATAAATATGGGGCTTACTACTTTTGCTGAGACTCCTGAACCTACCAGATCAGATTGCCATGCCTGGAGCGCCAGTCCCAATTATCATTTCCTCTCTCTTGTCACCGGTATTGAGCCTGCATCTCCCGGGTTTAAAACTGTAAAAATTGAGCCACACCCCGGACCACTAAATTATCTGGAATCTAAGATTATACATCCCAGGGGAGAGATTCTTGTTAAGTTAAAAAGGAGAGGGAAAGAGGGCATTACAGGAGAGATTATTTTACCTGAGGGTTTACCTGGAAAGTTTGTCTGGAGAGCTCAGGAAATAGAATTGAGTTCCGGGCGCAATAAAATCGAACTGTAAAAAAGCGCAGTGATCTGAACAAATCTGACCACTGCGCTCTTAATAAGAAAACTACTACTAAACCAGATCTCTGGTTGAAGAGATCATAGTCATTTCTATCTTACTCCTTGATAAACTTTGAAGAATAAGTTCCGCCTTCTGCAAATTTTACTTTCAGCAGATAGATGCCGTTTGAGAGATCAGAGACATCAATATCCCTGCCTGCCATAGAGGTCATGTCAACAACTTTGTGAAGAGCACCGGTCACACTGTAAATCCTGAGGCTGCTCAGTTCCTCCACACTTTTTACAGTGATGAAGTCCTGAACAGGATTAGGGTATACAGAGAACGCAATGTCATCCCTGTTCTGTTTAACACCTACTTTTAGATATTGATCCTCGTTCAGAGCAAGAATATGCTGAGCAATGGCGTCTTGATGAAGCAACCATGAAGCCTTGGCATCGGGGAACCAGTTTAAGTCACCCAGTGGCAATCCAGCAACTGAGGCTGTCAGCAGGGTAGAATTTGTGTATGCACCATCGAAACGAGGCCAAACCTCCGGATAATAGGCAGGATCGGTACCGGCCCATCCATCCACATCCCACATATAACTTGGCCAGTCAGCGGGTTCAGCAATGTCCGCCAGGCCCCAGATATACTTCTGGAACCAGCTAAGTGCATTTGTACCTGCACTGTCACTGAGATCATAAATTCTGGCATCGGTGTATTGGGGATCGAGGTCATACATGTTATGGTTGAATTTCATGTTTGGCCAGTTTACATCATCATTGAAGATGCGATTCTCTCTACTGGAGTCAGCAGGAGAAACAACCGGACCGTCACTTGCATACCAGTCAGGTGTATCATCCTCCCACAACATTGGAATTGAATAGACTGGAGCAATGGTATCGTTGGATTTTGCATATGCCGTAATACCCTTTACTCCGTCGGAGGTGTACTGCAGGTTACGTTGCCAGAATTTGGTCCTTGCAGATGGCAACGTTTCATAGGTACCTAGTGTATCAATGACCAGTGTGTCGGTGTTGGCTAAACTGAGCATCGTATTTCCTGTTGGATAATCCTGGAAGAACTGACCCCAGGCGTAAAGCTGACTAAAGATACTTACGTCATGAAACAGGTTGTTGGTCATGTAATAGTCCATATCGTTAAAGGGTATTCCGAGCCATACATCGTGCCATAGGAAGGTATTGTGATTTATCCAAATGAAATTGTTGGGAGGAGTCCGGTGTTGTGCACCAACAAATAGCGACTGTCCTGTAGAAACAAAAGAGTTATTCTCTATGTACAATGTGTCCCATTGATTTTCCTCCAGTATTCCCGGGTCATTGGGGCCACCCATGCTACCGTTCCTGAGAATAAGATTGTTGTAAGTGAAAGCGGGATAAAAACAAAAAATGATGTAGAAAAACTTTATAAATATGGTATACATGCTATACTTGTTGGAGAGATATTAATGAGAAGTGATAACATAGAATCTGAAGTACGAAAACTAATTGGGGAAGAAGAATGAAATTACCTGATAAGCATGGTCGCTTTGGGGAATTTGGCGGTAAATTTGGACCTGATACTGTTATGTTACCGCTCCTGAAAGGATAAATACAATATCCTTTACCTATATCAATCCCGGATGGT
>JAUVKN010000005.1 GCA_030596245.1 Bacteroidia bacterium
TATTATTTCAATATAATATTCTGTCAGCTTGAAATAATGCCTTCCTATGTCTGAAAATGATACGCTCAGAAACAATATTTATACGCAAAGAAAATACCGGACCTTTTCATTCAGTTACCTTTGGATTATTATTAACCAAAAATCGAATTAGTTATGAGAAGAGTTTACACAGTACTATTTTTACTTGCATTGATCGTGTCAGCGGGTTATTCTCAAAAAGCCAGCTGGCAGGATCTGCCAGATGGTTTTATGGATGTTGCTCCTGAGAAGAGGAACTATGATGTTCTAAAAATCTCAAATTTTGACTATTTGAGTGATGATTTTGACGCATTCTGGGCGAAAGTACCAAACCTGGATACGTTGGTTAACTCTATTGAAGGTGATAATGTAAGGCCTGCAGAGAGTGAAGATGATCATTTCGTGCTTATGAAGTCAGCGTGGGATGATGATTATCTCTACATCGGTTTCAAGGTAACAGATGATTACATTGCCGATCCTACTGACAGTATCCAGGATCAGTTTGAGATCTTCTGGGCCACCTATCCCGATTACTGGCGTGCGATCATGGATACTGCCACTAGTCATTTTGGCTATGTATGTGCCCATGCAAGATGGGACACTACCGGTTCACGCAAAACAGGTAACTGGCAGTTAATCGATGGTGGCGCAGCTGTCTGGGACGATTACCGTGTTTCCTGGAGCTGGGACCCATGGGGACCCTCTGCAACGCCATGGGCTGTTGGTTGGGGAAGTCCTGCTGATGAGTACCTGATGGATGCCGTTTATAACAAAGTGGATGCTACCCATTATACTTACCTGGCAGTGATTCCGTGGTTTGATGCCATGGAAGGATTTATTCCGGTTGCTGATACTTCACTCTCCATGGAGCTGAAAAGCAATGACAAAGATCCGGACAAGCTTCCACATCAGGCTTCCTGGTCGATGGGCCACAATGATGCTTACTGGAATACCTATTACAGCAGTGTATTTACCCTCATTGAGGATCTTACTGCACCGGTTCTTTCGGATGTGACTGCTTCCGTGGATACCAAAACTGACACGGATATTTCTGCCACCAGTGATGAAGATGCCATGCTTTACCTTGTTCCAACCGGAACTGCTGCGGATGTAGACGCTATTGTTGCAGCTGCTGTTGTGGATACTTCTTCCGTGGCAGGGACACCCGTTGTGATGGATATCTCAGAAGTGACACTGGGCAACTATGATCTTTATGCCATCGATATTTCTGATAATATTTCTGCTGCTGCTGCAGTAGAAATTATGTCAACCGTGGGTATTGCTGAAAACCGCGCAAGAGTATTTGGCGTTTATCCAAACCCGGTAGCAGATGTCCTTTATTTCATGAATCCCCAAAACATTCAGAAGGTAGAGATAGCCAATATTCTGGGTCAGAACGTTAAAGTATTTGATGTGGTATATGATAGCCACGATGTAAGTGATCTGGCAAACGGAATTTATTTTGTTCGTTTGCATGTGGAGGGTGAAGTGATTGTGAAGAGTTTGGTTAAGAAGTAGAAGTTTCATAGTGAGTAAAGAAAAGGGATTGTCGTAACTGACAATCTCTTTTTTTGCTTTAATGTTTTGAAACCAATTAATTCCATTAACAAAATACCAGGCATGAAGATTTTAAGTTCTTTCGCGAACAGGTCTACTATCCTGTTGCTTATTTCGTTTTTTTTCTGTGGTGCGGTTATTGCGCAGGAGCGGGAGATCACAGGTACGGTGACAGAAGGTGACGACGGCATTCCTTTAATTGGAGGTACGGTAATAATCAAGGGAACCACTACGGGCACTTCTACAGGCCCGGATGGAAACTACCGTATCACTGTCAGTGGATCTGAAGACATCCTTGTTTTTCAGTTTGTGGGACTCACCACCCAGGAGGTGCCGGCAGGGGACAGGACAGTGATAGATATCAACATGCAGACAGCTACAACTGCCCTGGATGAGCTTGTGGTTATTGGTTACGGAACTCAAAAGAAGAGCGATCTGACGGGTTCAGTTGCGGTAGTTACTGCCGATGAATTAATAAAAACCAATGCGCCCACGCTGGACAGAGCACTACAAGGGAAAGCTGCGGGTGTGCTTGTTACAAATATATCGGGGATGCCAGGTTCAGGAGTTTCCATAAAGATCAGGGGGATCGGTTCTATCAATAGGAATTCTGAACCTCTCTATGTAATAGACGGTGTTCCTGCAGGTGGTCTTTCAACTTTAAATCCTGCAGATATTGAATCTGTCCAGATATTAAAAGATGCTTCTGCCACTGCGATTTATGGAGCCAGGGGTTCAAACGGAGTGATTATCATTGAAACCAAACTGGGAGGATCGGGCCCACCTAAGGTCAGTTTTTCTGCTTATTCGGGAGTTTCAAAGATCCCCAGACAATTCGATATCATGAATGCTGATGAGTATGTACAACTCACCAGGGAGGCCTATGACCTGGATCCGGGCAGGGAGATTCCCCTCCACTATTCCGATTCAGTACGCGCTGCACATGGTAATGTGGACACTGACTGGCAGGAGGAGTTGAACCGCCCGGCCTGGAACCAGAATTACAACCTGAGTGTTTACGGGGGTAATGAGAAGAGTAATTTCGGAATTTCAGGTAACTACTATCAGGAAGACGGGATACTTTTAAAGAGCCAGTATGAAAGGATCAATTTGAGAGCAAATTCTGATTTCAAGATCGGCGAACGACTAAAAATTGGGGAATCGCTGACCATTACACAGACAAACTCAGACCTGCCAAGCCACAGGACGCAGGGAAATCCCTGGGTAACCTCTGTTCAGGCCTCACCCCTGATGTCCATTTATGAACCAAAAAATCTGGGAGGATATGCCGGTCCGACCGATACGACAACGGTTGTGAATGACCGGACCAATCCAATTGCCGAACAGATGCTCAGTGATAACCAGAGTAATTTAACCCGCATCCTGGCGAGCACCTATGCCGAACTGGAGATTTTTAAAGGGTTCAAATATAAGTTTACCCTTGGTCTGGATTATAGAATTTCACAGGGATTTCAGTGGTCCCCGGAGTATGAACTTGGAAATATAGGGCTCAGGTCAAATCCGGTGTCTACTTTGAGACAGAGCACCTATGATTCCAGGTTCATGCTGGTACAAAATATGGTCACTTACGAAAATTCTTTTGCCGGACACAATTTCAGGATTCTGGCCGGACACACCACAGAACAGACCAGATCCCAGGACTATTCAGCCACCGGTAAGGAGTTCATTAACCCTGAGTTGAACGTGTTGGCCCAGGCCACAATTCCGAGCGTGGTTTCCGGCCATCGCAATGAGCATAAGATAGAATCCTATCTTGCCAGGATCACATATGATTATAACGGCAAGTATTTGCTGACTGCAAGTATCCGCAGAGATGGATCGACCAATTTTGGATCGTCTAACCGGTATGGATATTTCCCATCATTCTCCCTGGGATGGAAAATTTCAGAAGATTTTCTTCAGCATATTGACCAGATCAACATGCTGAAGATACGTTTTGGTTATGGTGCCACAGGAAATGAAAACATTGGATCATTCCAGTACCTGGAGCGGATGGACAAACCCACAAATTCGTGGTATGTATTCGGAGCCGGACAAAATACCTATTATGGTGGAATGACACTTGCTTCGCATGGCAATCCCGATGTGAGGTGGGAATCTGCAAAAATGACAAATATTGGATTGGACCTGTTTGCATTTAATAATAAGCTGCAGTTTTCCGCAGAGTATTACCTGAAGAACCAGGACAATATGCTGGTGAGGGTCCCATTGCCTTTTGTAATGGGTAAACTGCCGGGAGTGGCCGATCCCTATGTAAACCTGGGTGAAGTTCAGAACAGGGGATTCGAGTTCAATGCGATCTGGAAAAAATCCATGGGTCGTTTTCAATACAGCGTGAATGCAAATATTACAACCATCAAGAATGAAGTAGTTTATCTGCCCGGGGATGATATCTGGAACAGTTCCGCCACTTCCATCACCACCGAGGGACATACCATAGGCAGCTTTTACGGATATGTGGCCGACGGCATCTTCCAGAGCCAGGAGGAGATTGACAACCATGCAACACAGGAGACAGGAACCGCCCCAGGGGATATCAGGTTCCGAGACCTGAATTACGATGGTGAGATCACCGAGAAGGACCGTACCATTATCGGAAAGGCATTGCCGGATCTTGATCTTGGATTTGGTTTTGATTGCTCTTACCGGGGGTTTGACTTCGCTCTTTTTTTCCACGGAATGCAGGGTTTGCATGTCTTTAACGGACTCAGGTCAAACATCGGACTGGCTACTGATCCCAGCGCCAAGGATGTGAATAAACTGAGCGAGGTAATGGATTATTGGAGCGAGGATCATTCTTCTACCTCCATGACCCGGTTGAGTCTTTCAGATCCCAATGACAACAACCGTTTTTCAAGCTGGTTTGTTGAAGATGCTTCCTTCCTGCGGGTAAAGAATCTACAGATCGGGTACACCCTGCCCGGCGAACTTATCAGGAATATAAGCCGCATAAGGATTTATGTAAGTTCAACCAATCTCTACACATTCACTCAATACAGAGGGTATGATCCTGAAATTGGGAGCAGCGATGTTCTCAACATGGGATTTGACGGGGGAAATTATCCGGTACCCAGGATGTTACAGTTTGGATTGCAGGCCGATTTTTAATCTGAAAACACGTTGTCATGAAGAAAATACTATATATAATTCTGATGCTCCCTGTGATTACAGGCTGTTCAGAGGAGTGGCTGGAGATTGAACCACAGAACGAACTTACCACTTCCATTTTCTACAGGGATAAAGCGGATGCACTGGCATCAATCACAGCTGCGTATGATCCCTTACATTCCCAGGGTTTTCTCCAGATAAGTCAGCAATTGATCTTCTATTCACACGACGATCGGGTCATGTTTGAGAATCCTTATTGGAATGACCTGCTGTTTAAGAGTAATGACAGCAGGGTTGAAGCAAACTATATGTACCTCTACAGGGGGGTATACAGGGTGAATATGGCCCTGGAAAAAATCCCGGACATTGAAATGGAGGAGGACCTTAAACAGAGACTGCTTGCCGAAGCTAAATTCCTGAGGGCACTCTATTACTTCCATCTGCGGATCAACTTCAATGAACCGCCGCTTGTGCTTACAGTAATTGATGCTTTCGAAGATAGCAAGTTGCCCAACACTCCGGCTGCAGAGATATGGGAGCAGATCGAGACAGATTTGCTGGATGCCATATCGGTTCTGCCTGACACATATGGTGCAGCCAATATCGGCCGGGCAACAAAGGGATCTGCACTGGCGCTGTTGGGGAAAACCTATCTGTTTCAGCAAAAGTGGACCCAGGCAGAAGAAGCTCTGGGCCAGGTGATTGACCTAGGACTATACCAATTGAGCATGCCGGCTGGTACCGATTCCATCGATTATGTGAATGCATATCTTTGTAATTTCACTCCTGAGCCAATGCCGGCTGGTGACGGCAGTACCTATTCAGCTGAAAACAACAGCGAATCAGTATTTGAGATTCAGAACAACAATGATCCTACCTACTGGAACTTCTACATTGGAGGTTATGGAGCCAACGGGAGCCTGCTCACAGCTTATTTCGGGATCACAGGCTGGAGGAATATTGCTCCCACCGCCGTGTTTGCGGCACAGTTTGAACAGGCACCGTTGGATCATCCTGCAGGGCTCAAGTATGATCCCAGGCGTTATGCGTCTTTATTTGCAGAAGGTGATATTATTGAACCCAGGGAAGGGTATCTCTATTACAATGAGCCCTTCAACCCGGGAGCACATGTGAATTTAGTGATTGGCCAGGGATACCAGGTCCGCAAATACTATTATCCATTGCATTCTGCAGCTCCTGAGGCCCCGTACAACGACCCGAATAACTGGAGGTACCTCCGGTATGCCGATGTGTTGCTGATGTATGCCGAAGCCGAATATCAACTGAATGGAAGCACTTCGCTTGCCATTGATGCCATTAACCAGGTCAGGACCAGGGTAGGAATGCCCGTTGTAACAGAAGTAACACCAGAGGTGATCATGCATGAAAGGGATGTGGAACTGGGACTGGAGTGCCTCCGTTTCCACGATCTGGTCAGGTGGAGTCTGTTGCCTGATCCGTGGACACATCCTGCTGATATGGTAACAGGATATATAGCCGGAAGGAATGAATACCTTCCCATACCTGTTGTGGAGATCACCAAAAGCGAAGGATTGCTGAAACAGAATCCGGGCTGGTAATCTGTTTCATTTAACAATTAATAAAACCAAATCAACATGAAACCAAATAGATATAAATTTCTTCCCATATCTGTTTTAGTGACTTTAATGGTTTTTATAAGCTGTACAAAAGAGCCACTGGTGGAGCCGGATGCCTCGTTTACGGTTGAAAATATTGAGGAGCTAAAAGCAGGAACACCGGTTATTCTTAATTTTTCGGGTGCAGCTGATTTTATCACAGTTTTCACTGGAGACACACTTCGGGAATACCAGTATTATCCACAGGATAAGGGAGCTATTGTATCAAATATGACCTTCAGTTACAATTATTTCAGGCAGGGCACCTACACAATTACTGCTTTAGCAACCAGTTATGGAAATTGGGCGGAAGACTCTGAACAGGATGTTATGTCGGAGGAGATCACCATTGTAGACAGTCGTACCGGTATCACTGATTTTCTTATTAAAAGTCTTGATATTAAAGGCGATATTGACCAGGATGCCGGAACGATCAGCTTTTCGATGTCCTCCCTGCTTGACAGGACCGCTCTTGTAGCTTCATTCTTTACCGAATCACCAGACGCAGTAGTATCCGTGAATGATATTATACAGGTCAGCGACGTAACACCCAATGATTTCACCGACCCGGTGGTTTACAGCGTGGTGGCACCTGACGGAACCACACAGGATTATACGACTGACATCACGCTTTTCTTTCCCAGCGATGAGAAGCAACTTTTCACCTTTGGCATGATCACCCCGGAAGTTGCGGCAACCATTGATGAAGATGCAAAAACAGTTGCACTTGTAGCTCCTGCCGGAACAGACCTTTCAAGGGTAAGGGTTGTTGGGACCAGCTCTCCATTGAGTTCGGTAAAAATACAGGGTAAAACACTTGATCCTGTCCGTGCAAAAACAGTGGATCTCTCCACCAGTCCGCAAATCATTACGGTTACTGCTGAGGATTTAACGACACAGGATTATGAGTTGACTACCACACTGGCAGAGTAGAACTTCAGATGTGGAGGAAAATTAGAGAGTCAGCCTTTTTATCTGATAACAACCACTTTCTCTGTTTGCAAATATGATCCGGATTTGATGGAGATCATATAGATGCCTGCTGGAACCGGATCACCATTGGAGTCATTCAGATCCCATGTAGCCTTGATCTCTCCTGCTGGTGCATATCCGTGATAGATCGTTTCAATCTTTTTCCCCGACAGATCAAATGCAGCAATGGTGGTAAATCCGTTCTGTTTTGTGGAATAGGTCAGATGAATTTCATTTGTAGCCGGATTGGGATAAATTTTACCTGATTCATGATCCCTGTGAGTTGTAATCTTTTCAATCCCGGTTATCAGGTAGTTAGAGAAACTGGTCCCGTCAAAATGGGAAACACCCTTCCCTGTCGCAAACCAGAGCGTATGATCGGTATCCATGGCAATATCATATATCACGCTATCCGGCAACCCATCACCCATCGTATAATTGGTAAACTGGGCAACTGCAGGATTGTATCTGCTGATTCCCCCTTCGGTTCCAAACCAGATATCTCCATCGTTGTCTTCCAGTATGGCCAATACATTTCTATGGATCAGCCCCTGATCGGTAGTAAGATAGATGTTCCATCCTCCCTGGGATTCCTGAACATCGTGGCGGGAAGCCCCCTCTGTAGTACCGTACCATTGAAAACCATATGAATCGATATAAACACAATTGATGGTGTTGGAGGGCAGTCCAACCCACGGAATTTCATAGTAGGAGGCACCCGTATAACCGTCCAGATCATCCCTGATCACCCGGCCGACACCTTTCCCATCTGTACCTGCATAGATCGTGTCATTTTTAATGCCCAGTGACAGGAGAGCCGCATCCGGTATGTCATGTCCCCTTGAGATAGATAACCAAGTGTTGTTATTAAAAATGCCCAGACCTTCAGGAGCGGCAAAGTAGCGGATATTGTTTTCATCCACCACAATATCAAAGATGCTGTCGGACAGAATACCTGAGTTTGCCATTGTATAATTTGTTGCAGCAGTAATTCCATCGACGCTGTATGTTGCAACGGAAACACCATGGTCGCTTCCGATCCACATCTCCGGTCCATAATCAGATGATTGATATTCTATATCAGTAATATCTTCCGGGATCTTAGCATAAGAACCATAGTCCATCCAATTGGTACCATCAAAACGGATCAACCCCCTCTCTGTTCCGAACCACTTCATGCCATGTTCATCAATAAAAACAGCCTTCACGGTATTACCTGTACCCTGTGAAAACAGGATTGATAAAGCCACATGGAATAAGCAAATGACTGAGAAGACTTTTTGTATCATTGGTTAAGCATAAGCATAATTTCAGATCACTTTAATGATGCGTGGTTGTTCTTGTAAACTTTCTGACAATGGTCTGATCCGCGACTTCAATCTCCATCAGGTATATCCCGGGACCAATACCTGTTAAGGCTACCTGTTGTAGAAAATGAGACTGGGTTTTCTCAAAAACTTTCTTGTAAAGTACCTGTCTGTTCATCGAGAGTACCCTTACCACTACCTGATTTCCAGGTAGATCACTATTGAATGAGATATGAATCGTATTGTCAACCATGGGATTTGGATAGAGCTTCAAACCTGAATCTATATTTAGTTGATCGATCCCCACCGTAGAACTAACGGAAAATGAAGTCGGGGTAGAGAGTGCTCCGTCACTGGCAGTCACTGTAGCCACAGAAGGACCTGTGAAATTCTCAGTAGCCTCCATCAGAAGCTCGTCACCGCTTTGATAGAGTGACAGTTCCGGATCGTCGGTTGAGGTTTCGTAGGTAAGGGCATCACCATCGGGATCTGAGAAGACTGTCTCAATATCCGCTACCACTGAAAGGGCAATCCCCAGTTCGGTAACCACCTGGTCATCAATGGGATTGACAACCACCGGGGCGCTGTTGGCCATCCATACTGTAAATCCCTGTGAAACACCCGCATGACTATCGTCGGTTGCAGTTACCGTAATATAGGATTCTCCGTAGAAAAGGTCCGAAGCAGTGCCGTAGAGTATCGTTCCTTGTATCCTGACTGAAATATCAGGTCCGGCAGCGATGGCGTCAAAGGTAACCGGATCACCCTCCAGGTCTTTAAAATATTCACCCAGGTCTGTTACCAGGAGAAGTTCACTGTTTTTTTCGGTAAATGTGAAGCTGTCAAAAGGTTTTGTTATTGAAGGGGGCTGGTTCACAGGAATGCTGCTTTCGACCAGGGTTATCACTCCGTAGCCATCGGCATTCATCCAGTGGTCATTGTAGGCTGCTTCGGGCACGTATACCGAACCGATGAAATTGTCACGTGACAAAGGATCCTCATCCGGATCATCATTGTCGCAATAAGCCATTGACAGTCCCATGATCTTACCGGTACTTAATTCTATTAGTGATGCAGCAGGATTGGTGTGGTCATAGGAATCAATATGAACATTCATGGAAAATTCCCAGATGTAATTTCTTCCTTCTTTGCTTACTTTGAATTCGGGAAAGTGACCGGCATAGTCCGGGGTTGTCCTGTCTCCCCAGCTGGTTCCTGCAATATCACAAACCACAAAGGAGTCCGACGTGCTTCCATTGGCTGGCTCATCAATGGCTATATGGTATGAAAAAGCATTTGATGCCAGTGAACTTTCAGTATCAAAGATATGGTCACCTCCGGAATGATCTTCATCGATAAATATCTCCAGAATGTCGTAATCGGGATAATTGCCATCGGGCCAAGAATATCCATCCACAAACAGATCATCCGTAGTTCGGACCAGGAAGTACAGTTTATCAGTTACTGAAGACCACATCACTTTGAATTCCCCTTTAAAGTCGTCAACAGGCAGGAGGGGTTCACCCCAGGTAATCCACATCTGATCGATGGGTAACCAGCTGGTGGTTTTCCAGCAATCATCGTCTTCCAAACCATCTATTACAGGTATGTTACTTACCTCTTTCGCATCAAAATAATCAGAATGCACATTTTCAGCCGGTATGGCAATAAGTTCGATTCCACTGCCTGATTCCAGGTTCCCGGAGTATTGCTTTTTAGATGCGCTGTTCCAGTGTTCATGTATGCCCAGAGAGAGCAGGGCTGTTCCAGAATTATCCGGATCATAAGTGATCTCGTTGGGCCAGAGATCGGGATCGGCTGACTGGTGAAGGTAATCATCGACCCCCTGTGCCATGATAGGCCTGTTTTTCCAGTCATCCTCAGAACCCGTCACAGCCTCTGTCCGTAGAAAATCAAAACAGACCGATTCCAGTGCTACCTGATCCTGGGAAATGAATATGGAGTTTGGATAATCATCATTGAAAGGGGACATATGCCATTTTACCGGTCCTTCTACTGCTTCAGGGCTTCCCCAGAGTCCATCCACAAGGAAGAGGAGGGTGTTTCTTCCCAATACTGAACTTCCCATCAGATCCACCTGAACCCTGTACATACCATATTCCGTTCTTTCTGGAAAGTCATTTTCAGGAGCCACAAGTCCGGGGTGCAGATGGTCGGCACCTCCCCTGGTAGTACTTCCGAAATGGTTCTTTGCCGTCAAGGTGATCCCTGCCCTGGCATGTGCTTTCAATGCAGCCAGATTGATCAGATAATCTGCGTCGACAATTTCTTTCCAGTTATACTCACTCACCGCATCCGGCATCTCTTCACCCAGGTCTGAAAAATAGAGTGTTGCCGCACCATTGATGTGCAATGTGCTGCGACCCTTGCTCTCATGATTGCTATCTCTATCACCATATTTTACATCCGGAAATTCAGCAGATAGGAGCTCATAGGTGTGCTGCCACACATGGGAGCGTGGATCGGCTACCCAGATGTTTTCCTGTGGCACACCCGCATTGTTGACCAGCTGCCGGAGGATGGCCAGGGTAACACCCGGACTGGTTTCACAAACCGGATCGTAATTTCCTTTCCAACTGGTGTAATCACGTTGCAGGTCAGCGTCGGCCAGCCAGGAAGATGTCCCCTCGTTTATTTTTATGAAGATGGTCTGTCCGGCAGTATACCCAACTTCACCAATTCCCTTATTATTATTGAAGCTTTTAAAAAGTGCATCCCATGCACCACCAATGGTGTTTTCAGAGGTGAGTTGCAGTACGGATGAGGTGATCATCTCATCCACTATGGACTGATCCCAGTTATCGGAGGCGTAGAATGGGTCGGCTTCGGTATTCGGACAGTTTTGATCTGTGGCATCCTGGTCCCAGGACCAGACCACACGGCCGGGATTGATTCCCCAACTTGTTCCCATAGGTTCATTGACCGGATGCACAATTTCGGCAGTTGACAACAGATTGACTGCCTTTGTTTTCATGGTGGGTTGCATCATCACCATGATTGAAAATCCGACACCTGCAAGGACCAATGCGGTACCGGTGCGTACCTTCGCTTTTTTAAAATAGTTTCCCGATAGTTTAAAAGTCATAAATGCACCCGTTATACTTCCAACCCATACCAGGAAACCTGTCATGATGGGAAACGCAGCCTGCATACAGGGATATCCCGCTCGCTGTGGTTTGGGTATCACCCGGATCAGGAACCAGGCGGTTGAAATGACACCCATGACAATAAAGATCAGTTTAGCCGGAATGTGACTCTTTTTTATGAGAATATATATGCTGTGCAGTTTTTTATGGTACCTGTTCATGCCATTTATTTTTGTACGATAATTCAGACTGTTGAAAGATCCAATAAATTTAAACATAAATATACTCAGACTTTTTTTCTTAAAGTATCATTTTCTGTGCTGAGGAAATCAAATTCGGTTTATCCCGGAGATCTTTGCAAGATAATGGGGATATTGGATTATTAATTAGGCTGAATTATATCATGAGATTAAACTTTAAGTCAATTTCCAGTGTGGGTTCTGCCAGGTTATCACTCACCGAAAAGATCGGTTACTCTTTCGGGGATGTGGCCTCATGCATCTTTTTCCAGAGTTTCATGTTGTACCTGCCCTATTCAGCATGCTGAAAGGGATCAGATATATGATGAGCGTCTACCCGGCCATTGGAGCCCTCCTTGCTGTAATGGCTGTTACTTTATACCGGATCGATGAGAAACTGGTATCCAGGATCGAAACAGAGTTGAAGGAGAGGCGTCTTATAGAAGCCAAATCATGTCCAAAATAGAATCTACATTAAATCATGGTTTCGAAAAATGAATAACTTTACTGGCAGATGAATTTTTTTGCCGGTAATGACTATAAAATCAAATACCAATATCTTTTACACATATACCCTTGTATTTGTGCTTCTGTTTGGATTGAACATCCATCCGGCATTATCGCAGAAAAAGAATCCTGAGATCCGGCGTTTCACTAATGACGATGCACTATCACACAATATCATTGAGGAGGTGTTTCAGGATGAAAAGGGTTTCATGTGGTTCGGTACTTATGACGGACTGGCCAGATTTGATGGCTATAGCGTGAAATATTACAAGTACAATCATCTTGATAAAAACAGCATCTCAAATGATGTGATTACCTCCATAGTTCAGGATGATGGTGGGATATTGTGGATTGGCACACACATGGGGCTGAATTCTTATGATCCTTCCACCGAAAAATTTACACGTTACTATGCCTCTCATTTTGATAAGAACAGTCTCATAAGCAACCAAATCCTTTCATTGATGATTGACAGCAATGGGTTTTTATGGATAGGTACATATTTTGGATTAAGTATTATGGATCTCCGGGCGGAGCACAGGTTCGCCAATTATCCCAATCCCATGGATCCTTCAGATCTCAGTGGTGTACAAATCAATACTTCAATGCAGCTCAATGACAGCACCTTCCTCGTGGCTGCATCATCAGGTTTGTCAGCTGTGCGCATCTCAGGGGCTGATTACACTGATTTGGATTTTATTGGTGAGGCAACCCTGGGAGATGCAGGAATCCGTAATGCAAACACTATTGTCCGGGATAACAACGGAATCTACTGGATAAGATCCGGGAATCGCATTTCTATATATAGAGAGGAATCGGAAGAGGTTTTACATCTCCCGACCCGGGATCAAATCTTTGATCAGGACATTTCATACCTTACTTCAGACAAGACTGGAAATATATGGATTGGTATTGCCAATAAAGGGTTTATAAAAATCCCTCCGGATAAGATTTACACATCCACCACTCCCCTGGAGATGCAGGATCAACCCTTAAAAGAGGGAGATGACTATACCTTATACCATATTCAACCCACAGAAGGATCAGAGACTGCTTTCAACCGGGTTAGATCCTCCTGGTTTGATAGTTCAGGAATGCTTTGGGTTGGAACCCATGACGGGGTTTTTAGCCTGGATCTGACCACCAAACCTTTTAATTGGTATTGTAGGTTTGCCAATGATAATTCAATTCAGTGCGATGATATCACCTCGGTCTCAGCAAACAGCAAAGGTGAAATATTGTTCGGTACATCTAATTTTACACTGTTCAGATTTGATCAGCAATCCCGGGAAACGGAATTGATCCATCTCAATCAGCCGGGAAATCTTATGGTTTCTGCTATATATACAGATCCTTATGAATTTACATGGCTGGGAATTACCGGTGGCGGCATCGTTAAATTGGATCCGGAGGGGAGATTTGTAAAGCGTTACAATCGCGAAACTCCTGATTCTGTGAGGTTGGAAGAGTGGGCTGTCTGGTGTCTGATTGAAGATAGAAATGAAAACTTATGGGTAGGTACATCCAGTGGACTGGAAAAATTCAAATTAGGCCCTGCTATTAATGGCAACCGGGAATTTCTCAGCAAAAAAAGGTATGTGAAGAACATTAATGATAGCGGGGCACTGGAATCCGGTAATATATGGGCATTGTTTGAGGATAATTCGGGAAGGATATGGGTAGCGGAACATATGAGAGGATTAGGTTTGTATAAACCCGAAGAGGATAATTTCAAAACTTTTAAAATTTCCAGAGAATCTCCCTCTGGTTTACAGAGTAATAAAATTCAGGTTATTGTACAGGATCATCGCGGTATCATCTGGCTGGGTACTGAATATGGTTTTGTCGCCATGCGATGTGATGAAACGGATCATGCAGAATTCAGGACCTTTACTGAAAACGATGGCCTGTGTAACAATGGTATTACCGGAATCCTGGAAGATCCTTCCGGGGACCTTTGGATAAGTACCAAGGGGGGGCTCTCCAGGTTTACTCCCCCCGAGCTTGTTTTTGATCGAAGTGAACATGGTGAGTTTATGAATTATTACGCATCTGACGGGCTCCAGAGTGATAAATTCAATCCTTTTGCCTATGCCAGCAGCAGGAGTGGAGAGCTGTTTTTCGGAGGGAGTAAAGGCCTGAGCGTTTTTCATCCTGATAGTATGGTAACCCGGGAGCTTCACAAAAAAGTGGTGCTAACTGGATTCAGCATTTCAAACCGGGAGGTACACCCAGGTGATACAATTGACGGCAGATTTATATTTGAGAAATCAATATCCTATACGGATAAGATTACCCTGTCACACAAAGAAAATGCAGTTACCTTTAAGTTTTCCGGGATGGATTTTGCCTCTCCTGAAAATGTGAACTATGCTTTCCTGCTGGAAGGTTTTGACCAGGAGTGGAACTATTTCGGATCGGGTCACAGATTTGCCACCTATACCAATCTGCCTCCGGATGAGTATCTGTTCAGGGTGAAGGTAACAAACTCCAACCAAACAGTGAGCGGCCCTGAAACAACGCTGGAACTGACCATTCTAACTCCATACTGGCAAACATGGTGGTTTAAAGTACTTATCCTGCTGCTGCTGACAGGGATGGTTGTATCATATTTCAGATACAGAACATTTATGCTCAAGAAGCAGAGGGAGATTCTCAGGCGGCAGGTGAGAGAGAGAACCACTGATCTGGAACATGCCAATATGCAACTGGAGGTGACCAATGAGGAGATCCTGACGCAGAAAGAGCATATCGAAAATCAGAGCAGGAGACTCGAGAAGCAGAATAAAAACTTAAAGCTCCTGGATGAGATTGGACAGAATATTACCTCTTCCATAAAGGTGAAAGAGGTAATTATCAAGGTATATGATATTATCAATGAGCTAATGAACGCCCCGGCTTTTCACATAGGGATAGTTGATCGTGAACAGAATTATGTGCTTTTTTGGGGACGTACATCAAAAGACAGTCCATTAAACTCCGAGATCATCTCACTGGATAATGAGGAACGTTTTTCCATCGGATGTATTAAGAACAACAGAACTGTATTGATGAATGATATTGAGAATGATATCAGTAATTTTCAGGTGAAGAATGAAAACGCTTACCTGGGTGAAAAAATGCCGAAATCATCCATATATATTCCACTGCTATCCATTGATAAACAGGTAACTGGTATATTGGTAGCAAAAGCTTTTAAGAAGAATGCTTTTACTGATATGCATCTGGATATTCTCAAGAATATGGCCAACTACATCTCTATTGCACTTGACAATGCAAGGTCGTATCATATAATTGAGGAGAAATCGGAAAAATTGAGCCAGATGGACAAGATCAAGACCCGGTTTTTTACCAATATTTCTCATGAGTTCAGAACACCCCTTACCCTCATCCTTTCACCGGTCCGCGATATGATCCGGACTGGTGCAATGAAGGAAGATAAAATGATTGATGAGCTGGCACTTGTGGAGAGGAATGCAGAGAGGTTACTGAGGCTGATCAATCAGCTGCTTGAGATTTCAAGGATCGAGGGTGAAACACTCAAATTAAAAGTGAAGAGGGGCAACCTGGTAGAGAGCATTGAGAACATTGCTGAACCATTCTATCTTCATTCTAACTATAAAAGTATCAGTCTCACTGTAAATTCTGATCGGAAAACGCATCATTGCTATTTCGACTTTGATAAGATTGAAAAGATCCTCTACAATATTTTATCAAATGCCATTAAATATACGCCTGAAAACGGGAAAGTAAATCTTTCAGTTGAGTTTATCGGGGAAGCACAATCGATCAAATATGCCAGGATCACTGTGAGTGATACCGGAATTGGGATACCTGAAGAGGATATTAACAGGATTTTTGAGCGATTTGCACAGATAGAAGATCCCAGGACACAGAATATCCCGGGAACTGGAATAGGTCTCTCACTGGCAAAGAAATTAACGGAATTGCATAAAGGGGAAATCTCTGTTAGGAGCGCCAATGGGAAGGGGAGTGAATTTACGGTTCAGATCCCTGTTTCAAAATCCTTTTATAGCAAAGATGAGATTTCAGATGATGAGGCCGTATTTGAGATACGTCATCAGAGAAAAAAAGCATCATCACATTTGCCTGACAAATGGTTATTCAAGCGTAAACCCCTGGATAAAGAGCTCAAGACCCTGTTAATCGTTGAGGACAATCCTGATATTTGTTATTATCTGGGGAACTATTTTGATAAAAAATTCAATATCATGGTGGCCGTTAATGGAAGGGAGGGTTATGAGCAGGCGCTCCTCACAAATCCTGACCTGGTTATCTGTGATATCATGATGCCGGAGATGGATGGGATTGAGGTGTGTAAACAGATGAAAACCAATGAGGCAACCAGCCATATTCCAATCATCCTGTTAACGGCCAGGGCTGATGAGAAACTTCAGAAAACAGGCTATGAAACCGGCGCCGATGATTATGTGATTAAGCCCTTTGATATCGATGTGCTTGAGAAGCGTATAGATAATCTCATCCGGTCAAGAGAGGAGATGAAGAGCCGGTTTTATTCCGGTATTGTTCCCGACGCGAAAGCATTTTCCCCAACCCTTACTGATGAAAAACTTCTGCGGAAGATTCTTGGTTCCATTGAGGATAATATATCTAATTCCGATTTCAATATTGATACGCTGATCAGGGATGTAGGTATAAGCCGGGCCCAACTATTCAGAAAAATAAAGTCACTCACCAATAACCAATCGGTTTCCGATTTTATTATTACATACAGGCTTCAAAGAGCGGCACAATTGTTCAGCAAAGGTCATCAGAATGTATCGGAAGTGGCCTATAATGTAGGGTTCAAAAACACTTCCCATTTTACTACACGCTTCAAGAAACAGTTTGGGAAAGCTCCTAAAGATTATATGAGCTCGATTTGATACGCTCACAAAAGCAATTAGTACATCCAACAAAACCATGCTGGTTCTGAACCATTACCTTGGCCAGGTAGAACCTTGAAAATTTTTGAGAAATGTACAAATTGCCTGCTACAGGGTGCGAAAAGCTATTTATTATCATATTTGGCTTCATCTTCCTTCTGTTTCCGGATCCAGGTTTTTCCCAAACACTTGAGGAGAATTTTCTGGACCCGCCGGTCTCTGCAAGACCTAAAGGCTACTGGTGCCTGGTGAATGGAAATTTTGATCTTTCCCGAATGACCGAGGAGCTTCGGGAGTTCAAAGATAAAGGTATGGGAGGAGTGGATATCTGGGATGTGGCCGGATGGGTTGATCCGGATCATGTAGTCACTGCAGGTCCGCCTTTTATGGGTGATGAATCCCTGGGTGCCATCGGACACGCAATTCGGGAAGCGACAGAAATTGGACTGGAGGTTGGACTGACCATCTCCAGTTCATGGAATGCTGGGGGTAGCTGGGTTGAACCGCAGGACGGGGTAATGGGTCTGTTCCGGTCCAGACTTATCATTGAGGGCCCTGCACAATTCAGTGAGGCTCTGCCATTCCCTGACCTGCCGGAAAGATATGATAGAATGTCTGCCATGATATTGGTGAAGGGTGCTGACGGACTGCCCACCTATTATGAAGATGTTGCAGTCATGGCCATTCCTGATGTGGAGGATTCAATTCTTTTCGGCACCCAGGCACTGGATATTTCAGATAAATTCAGGGATGGCATTTTGACTTGGGATGTACCGGAGGGCAGCTGGACCATTGTACGGTATGTGGGCACCGGTACCGGTCAGCCCCTGATGAGACCGAGCCCCAATTCCAATGGTTTGATGATCGATCACTTCAGTGCCGAGGCAACCACAAACCATTTGATGTTCTTCATCAATAAATTGCAGGAAGAGCTGGGTGACTTTGAGAACACCTCTTTGAAATACCTTTACACCGATAGTTATGAGGCAAATTCTGCAGTTTGGACAAGAGGTATGGAAGATCATTTTTTGGCACGGAATGGATATTCAATCATTCCTTACCTGCCTGTGCTGGATGGTTATACTGTGGAAAGCAGTAGTATCTCAGACAGGTTTCTGTTTGACTTTAAAAAGACTTTGTCTGACCTGATCATAGAGAATCACTATTCTTTAAGTACAGAGATTTGTGCTGAATACGGGCTGGGGTTTAATGCTGAAGCCGGCGGTCCCGGCCCCCCCATTCACAACTGTCCGTTTGAATCCCTGAAGTCACTGGGGTCTCTTTCCGTGCCGCGGGGGGAGTTCTGGTTTAACCATGGATCACCTGAGAAACAGGCTGAGTTACAGATTGTAAAAGGTCCGGCCAGCGCATCACACCTCTATAATCAGCCCCAGGTAGAGGCGGAGGCTTTTACCAGCGCATGGGTGTGGCAGGAGGGACCGGGCGATCTGAAAGAGGTGATGGATAAAGCGCTCTGTGAGGGGCTTACTCGTTTTGTCTATCACACAACACCCCATATTGTTCCTGAGTCGGGAACACCTGGCTGGATCTATAATTTCGGAACCCTGGTGAATACCACAAGGGCGTGGTGGCCACTGTCGAGACCCTTCCATGACTACATTGGTCGAAGTTGCTACATGCTTCAGCAGGGAAATTTTGTGGGGGATGTACTCTATTATTATGGCGATCAGGCGCCCAATTTTGCCGATCCGAAGCACGTAGATCCATCCCTGGGTCACGGTTATGACTATGATATATGCAATTCAGATATCATTTTGAACCGGCTCGATGTGAAGAATGGGTCCCTTGTACTTCCCCACGGACAGAAATATGAGGTGCTTGTGCTGCCCGATCAGGAGGCCATGGACCCCGATGTGCTGGAAAAAATCGTTGAACTGGTGGAAATGGGAGCCACTGTCATTGGCAATAAGCCGACCCGGTCACACTCACTTCAGAATTTCAGCAGGAATGATGAAAGGATCCGGGAGCTGGCCAACCGGTTATGGGGTAAAGGAAAAGAGAAGAAGAAAAAGAGTTATGGAGAAGGAAGGATCTATTCCGGCGAAAACTCAATTCGCAATGTATTGATTGAAAAAGGGATCGGTCCGGACCTGGAGGTGCATGGACCGGAACCAGGAGTGCTGGATTTTATTCACCGCACTACGGGTGACTCAGAGATCTATTTTGTACGCAATACAACAGAACATCCCCTGCAGCTGGATGCCGTTTTCAGGGTAAAACAGAAGCATCCCGAGTTCTGGGATCCACAAACGGGAAAGAATGTTCAGGTGAACAGTTTCAGGATGGAAGAGGGTGGAGTTAGCGTGGGACTGGATCTGGATCCACTTGGATCGATGTTCATCGTCTTCAGGGAGGCACATACCGGTAATCCCGTATGGGAGGTCCGGCGCAATGGCTCTCTGCTATTCCCTTTGGATTCTGAGAAGCGAACCTATATAGTGAGTGACGGAAAGTTTCATGCTGAAGAGAATGGAAACTACCTGTTACATTTTTTTAATGGCGACAAGCTGGAGATGGAAATCGCGGATCTTCCTGAGGTACTGGAGCTTACTGGCCCATGGGAGATACGTTTTCCATTTGGTTGGGGAGCCCCGCCAAAAGCAGAATTTAAGGAATTGATCTCCTGGACAGATTCTGAAGATGAGGGGATCAAACATTTTTCCGGAGTAGGGTCCTATCACAAAAGTTTTGAGATGGAGGATGCGATGATAAACCCTGAGCTTCGCATCATCCTTGATCTCGGCAACCTTTCGGAGATGGCTGAACTGTTTCTGAACGGCAGACGGTTGCAGACGCTTTGGAACAGTCCGTTTGAAGTTGATATTACCAGTGCTGTGAAACCGGGGACAAATTACCTGGTTGTAAATGTGGCCAATGTGATATCGAATCAGCTGACGGGAGACGCCAGTCTGCCGGCCGGACTTAAACGCACCCACTCAAATGTAACCAAGGGCCCCAATGCATGGATGTATCCCTGGAAAGAGGTGCCTCTTATCGAATCGGGATTGCTGGGACCAGTGAAGATTAAATTCCTTAAACAAATAGGTCTAACTAGCAATCAAAAATAAATATAAGTTTGTAATCAATCAGCACTAATATATCATGACAAAAAAGAAAATCTTTACCGGAAACTACACAAAAACACAGTTAACTATTTTAGTCCTGGTGAGGATTGCCATAGGCTGGCATTTCCTTTATGAGGGAATGGTGAAACTGTTTATACCGTCCTGGACCTCTGCATCCTACCTTGAGAATTCAAGATGGATCTTTTCAGGTATTTTTCAGGGGATAGCAGCCAATCCGGGTCTGTTGAATCTGGCGGATTTTCTGATGATATGGGGATTGATCCTGATCGGCCTTGGATTAATGCTGGGAGCCTTAACCCGGATAGCCACCTGGTCCGGGATCTTTATTCTTACACTGTTCTATGTGGCTTACCCTCCCTTTGTGGGACTTGATTACGGAGTTCCTGCCGAGGGTTTCTATTTGATCGTGAATAAAAATCTGATTGAGCTACTGGTTCTGATCCTTCTGGCCAGGTTTTCAACAGGAGATATTTTCGGTCTGGACAGATTTTACAATCTGATAAAAAAGGAGAGATCAACCATGCATGATGTAAATGCCACTGTGCCTGTTCAGGAAAAAAGTCAGCCTGATGGTTCTGGTATGAAACGCCGTGACATGCTTAAAGGTCTTGTTGGTGTTCCTTTTTTGGGGGTTTTTGCTTTTGCCTTTCTTCGAAAAAGTAGTTTTGAAGGGAGACACCTGATCGATGCCACTTCGGGGGCTACAAACCAGCCTTTAAGTTTTCAGGGCCTTGATGAACTAACTGCCCCGGTAGCAACTGGGGTTATAAAAGAGAAGACTTTTAGCAGGATCATTCTCGGCGGCAACCTGTTGAGCGGAAATGCACATGCCCGGGATCTGATTTATGTGGACAAGCTTGTAAAAGCATATCATTCCAAGCAAAAAATCTTTGAAACAATGTTGATGGCTGAAAAAGCGGGTGTGAATACCCTGCTTACCAACCCGGTTCTTGCAAAAGTAATTAATGAGTACTGGGACAGGGGCATTGGCAAGATCCAGTTCATCTCTGATTGTGTGGGGTTGAATTACATGGTAAAGGGTTTTCCTCCCTCACCCATTCAGGAGTTTCTTGACAGGATACAGATGGCGATAGATCATGGAGCGATTGCCTGTTATATCCAGGGAGAAACGGCCGATTATTATATTCAGAATGGGAATGTCGGTGCAATTGTCAAAGCATTTGATCTTATCCGGAAAAATGGAGTTATGGCAGGCATTGGAGCACATCGGATTGAAACCATAAAAGCTTGTGTTGAGGAGGGTTTTGATCCTGATTTCTGGATGAAAACCTTACACCACCACAACTACTGGTCGGCCGAGAATTCGAAATGGCACGACAACATGTACTGTTTTGATCCGGACGGGACCATCGAATACATGGAAACGCTGAAACAACCCTGGATGGCCTTTAAGGTAATGGCCGCCGGAGCCATACATCCCAAGGATGCCTTCCGTTATGCCTTCGAGAATGGTGCTGACTTTATCTGTGCCGGGATGTATGATTTTCAGATCGTTGAAGATATTAATATTACAAATGAAATATTGAATGGTCCACTTGAGCGAAAACGTGACTGGATGGCCTGATCAGGAGCATGTTCATAAGCCTCACAGGAGAGGATCCCAGTTGATTTATTTTCTTACCATCTCTTCCGGTGGATCACAGAACCAGACCAGTGATTTTTCTCTGTTTAGTCCTTCAGGTAGCTGATCTGCGTAGGGATGAGTCTCCTTAAATATTTTCAACATCTGTTCCTGCAGGATATTCAGGATCTCTGAGTTTCCGGCATCGGAGGCAACATTGGTCGTTTCGCCCGGATCATTTTTCAAATGATAAAGCTTGTGAATAATTCCGGAGGGACCATAACCGGTGGCATACCCCTGTCCCAGGTCACTCTTCCCTGAAGCGAAAATGTACTTCCACTCTGCAGTAGCCACCATGGCTTTATTATCGCACAGAAACTCTGCAAATACAAACTCCTTATGATGTGATTTTCTCCTTTTTATTTGGGGAGCAAGGCTTTTTCCCTGCATTTCATGGTGGGATTTAAAACCCAACAGGTCCAGGATGGTGGGTGCCAGGTCAATGAATTCTGTAATATTATTATTTGCACACTTTTTTCTTGAAGCATTTCCGGCCTTAATGATCAGGGGTGCTTTGATGGAGTACTCCCACATGGTATGTTTTTCAAATCTTTTGTGATCGTTCAGTAAGTAACCCTGATCGCCAATATAGATGATCAGGGTTTCACCTGACAGTCCCATCTCTTCCACTGTGTCTAATATCTTCCCAACGGCATGGTCCATGTACTCAACCGAGGTATAGTATGAGGCTATAATCCCTTTTTTATCCTCGTCCGATAGCTCTCTGAATACAGATGGGATCCAGCGGTCATCTTCCATGCTTCCAGCTGGCAGTATGATATCATCCGGGTCATATTTGCCGCTGTATTCCACCGGGAAATCAAAAGGCGAGTGCGGCTGATCAAATCCTACCCACAGACAAAACCTCTCGGTGGAGTGGCTCTGAATAAATTCAACGGCCTTTTTTGCCACAAGATCAGCAGTACCATCCCCTTCATGAAAGGCACCTGGCCGCATATCTGCATTAAGCCAAATCCTGGCAGGATCCTGAAAGGGTTTCCATTCGGGCCTTACAGAAACAGAGTCTGCAACGGTACGTCCATTCTCTGCAAACCATCTGACGTAGTCCCTGTGTGACCATATATATTCAAAACCATGGTCAGGAGGAACCGAATCCAGGTAATTGTTGAAATGTGCTTTCCCAATCATACCGGTGCGAAATCCCTTATTTCTGAGTATTTCGGCAACAGTGGTGTTCCCCTCATCCCTGAACGGACTCCTCAACAGGGTGACTCCGGTTGAGTGGGGGTATTTTCCGGTAAGTATGGATTGTCTTGAAGCACTGCAAAGCGGGGCATTGGAGTAGGCATTGCAAAATCTGAGACCCTCAGAGGCCAGTTGATCCAGATTCGGAGTCTGAATAATTTCATTTCCATAGGAACCCAATACCTTGGTGGAGTGATCGTCCCCGATGATTACAATCACATTTTGAACGGGATCTTCAGAAAACAGTTTGCCGGAATTCTGTGTACAGGAGATGAATGACAGCAAGCATAGAGAGCAGGCAACAGAACTGATCAATAATTCTTTTATCATGGTTCAACAAATTAAGATTTATCTGAAAACCACATCTGCCTGATCGTATCAAATAGTTTCTTATGAGTCTCATTCCACAGTATATTGTGCAGCACCAGGGATATGCCATCAGCAACTTGAATTTATTATTTATCTTTAATCTCAATAAAATATTCCTTTTATGAAAGCAATGAAACTGACCGGTATCAGGGAGATGGAGATGATGGAAGTGCCTACCCCTGCAATTCTGAATGACAATGATGTACTGATCCGCATGAAAACCCTGGGTGTGTGCGGATCGGATATTCACTACTATGTTTCCGGAAAGATCGGCAGCCAGGTGGTCCAGTATCCTTTCACGGTGGGTCATGAGGGAGCCGGGCAGGTGGAAGCCGTTGGGAAAGGGGTGACCATGGTGAGTCCGGGTGACCGCATTGCCATAGAGCCTGCCATGCCCTGCTGGGAGTGTGACCAGTGTCTGGCAGGAAGACCTCATACCTGTAGAAAACTAAAGTTCCTGGGATGCCCCGGTCAGGCAGAGGGCTCTCTGTCCGAATTTATTGTGATGCCGGAGACCAGCTGTTTTAAGATTCCGGAGTCCATGTCGTATGATGAGGCAGCCATATCAGAGCCACTGGCCATAGGGGTCTATGCGGTGAAGCAATCCATTTCCATGGAAGGCGCCAGGGTGGGGATCCTCGGGTTTGGTCCCATTGGTATGAGTGTCTTGCTTCCGGCCCTGGCCATGGGTGCAAAAGATATTTATGTAACCGATAAGATAGATGAGCGGCTACGGATCGCTCGTGAAAATGGTGCCAGAATGACCGCCAATCCGGACAGGGAAGATGTGGTGGAGAAGATCAGCGGAGAGGTACCCGAACTGCTGGATGTGGTATTTGAGTGCTGCGGACAACAGGATGCCATTGACAATGCGGTAGATCTGCTTAAACCAGGTGGGAAATTAATGATTATTGGAATTCCTGAGTTTGATCATTGGAGCCTGCCAGTGGATAAATCGAGGCATAAGGAGTTGTGCATCCAAAATGTGAGAAGGCAGAATGAGGCAGTGCAACCGGCCCTGAATATGATGGCTCAAGGAGATATTTCGGTGGATGCCATGGTCACCCATCGTTTTAATTTCAAGGATACAAAGGAGGCATTTGACCTGGTTGCAGGCTATAAAGATGGGGTGATGAAGGCCATGATCGATTTTGAATGAGCACCAAATCATGTTAATTTTACTGTATGATAACTAACAAACTAACAAACTAACAAACTAACTCACCTTTACTAAAACTAATCTCATGAGAACTTTAATGTTTATGATTGTCATACTGCTTGTTCATTTTACGGGATTTTCTCAACCTGATGTCCCTATAGATCAATGGAAAGGCAAGACCATCTTGCTTATCGGTGCTCATCCCGATGACGATGTCTATTCAATGGGAACCCTGAGCCTGTTGCAGGCCAATGGAAATGAGGTGTTTATTGCCATGCTTACAACGGGAAATGTGGGAACCCAGGACCCGGATCTGGGCATGATGGATCTTGCGCTGATCCGCAAACAGGAAGAACAGGATGCATTGGCGGTGCTGGGAATTCCCGGAGATCATTACATCAATCTGGGGTATGATGACGGAATGCTTGAGTATGAACATAAAAAAGAGGTGGTGTCGAGGCTGGTCAGACTGATCCGCAAGGTCAGCCCCGATGTAATTTTTGCCTTTGATCCTGGCAAAGGAGAACAGCGATGGCACAAAGCCGACCACAGGACGGCTTCCTACCTGGCGGCCGATGCAGCCAGGGCAGCCATGTGGCCCCTGCTATTCCAGGGACAGATCACCGTAGAGGGGCTGAAGGCCCATACAGTGGAGGAGTATGTGCTCTTTGATTCTGCCGAGGAGGATAAAAACATGTGGGTGGACATTACCAGGTTCGAAGAGAAAAAGATGGAAGCCATGTCTAAATATGTGAGTCAGTGGAGCTCGGGCTGGTACGATTACAAAGGGCCGGAACTTTCTGAGGAAGAGACAATAGAGGTGAGAATGCGTATTAGCAAATGGATCAATTACCGGGATGGAAAACCCATGGAAGGTTTCCGTTATTATAAAGGATTGCCTGATAACATTGGACGCTAATAATTCAGTTTACAACTTTTAAAACCATAAAAATGAAAACACTTTTTATCACGTTGATTGCTGTATCATTATTCACCATCAGCGCCTGCAACCAGGTGAAGGTGGGAATAGGGGCCAAGGCCCCGGCAGGAGCTGAAATGTTGTTTGATGGCAGCCGGGAGATGCTGGATGGTAACTGGACCTATTGGGAAGGCCCGCGTTTTGCCTCCGAGTTACCCATTAAATGGAAGATCGTAGATGATCCGGTTGACAAGGGCACTGTCATGAACAGTAATGATCCTGCTGCCGCAGGTGGAAAATATGGTTCGGCAGATATTGTAACCAAAAAGAGATACCGCGATTTCCGTTTACATGTCGAATTCCTAATCGAAAAGGAAGGTGGAAATTCGGGTGTATATCTGCAGAACCGATATGAGTTACAGGTACTTGACGGGGATTCAAGCATGCACGGTATGGGTGCGGTCATCAACGAGATCGAATCACCCTATCATGCTTATAACGGAGTTGGTCAATGGAACTCCTATGATATTCAGTTCCGGGCTGCCCGGTTCGAGGATGGGAAGCGCAGTGAGAAGGCGCTGGTCACCCTGCATTTTAACGGGGAGAAGGTCTACACAGATATAGGCATCAACCAGGTATGGGGTGGACCAAATTCCGGTATCGATGGAGGCAACGATGAAGGAAAGGGGATCACTGATTCTCCCCAGGGCTTAAAGCTACAAGCAGAGGGCCATCCGGTACTGTACCGGAATATCTGGATCAGGGAGCTGGACCTGGTGGAAGCTACTACCGATTTCTAGAGATCGTCGATCTACAGCACTACCTTTTCCCATTTTTCGCTGGAGGCAGATCTTTCCATGGCTTCGAGAACGGCTACACATTTTAGTATGCTCTCATGACTGCGGGGTTCTTTTCCCGTACGGAACATCTCCACCATATCCGCGTAATTTTTTGCCGGGTCGCTCTCCTCCACGCGAGATTTGAGTTCAATAAGACCTTCTTCTGTCTCCACAAAGGTTTCCCAACCATATGCCAGACTTTTAAAGATCAGGGTGGCAAACAATCCGCTATGGAATACCAGGGTTGCATTGCCATTTTTCCCATCCCTGGAAATCTTCACCTTTTCCACATCGTCCCCGAACATAAACAACAAAGGCTGGACAATGTGAACTCCGTAAAAAAACACCCCTCCATATTTTGAATCCAGCTCCACCGGGCCATACCGTATCACCTGGCTGATCTCACTCATTGATTCAACCTGCTCTTTTATATCAAAAGTTGACTCACTCTGAGCGATGGAGGAGTAGGAGGTAACCGGAGTACCAACTTCTCTTGCCATGGCCAGGAACTCTTTTCCTTCTTCCGTCCTGTAACAGAAAGGCTTGTCAATAAATGTGGGAATCCCGGCTTTCACAAAGGGAGTGGCTGCCTCCAGGTGATATTTTGCATGACGGTGATCCACGATCAGGGCATCGATCTTTCCCATCATCTGCATAGGGTCTGTCACCATGTTCGGAATACTTCCCTTTTCCATGGCATTTCTGGCAAATGCCTCCGTCTCTCCCCACACATACTCCACCTCCACGCCAGGAAATTTACGATCAATATTGAACATCTTTCCAAAGCCAATGGTGTGAGAGTTTTCAGCACCTATGATCCCGATTCGGATGCGCTTCTGCTGTTTGCCAGGGTCAGACAATATTTGGGATGCAAACGCTGTGGTTGAAGAAAAAGTAACAGTAGACAACGCTGCTCCTGTACCTATGGTTCTTATAAATGATCTTCTTGATTTCATAATTTTATGATTAAAGTTTCATCTCCCAGCCTTTTTCATAGGTCCGTGACCAATATTTCATAGCCTCTTTATCCTTCAATATACGACCTGTTTTCGGATCAATTTCAAGAGAATGTCCGACACGCTGAGCAATATTACCGAGTTGTACAAGCAAGGTGCTTTTATGGCCGGATTCAATATCGGCATTGAGCTTGCTCCTTCCATTCCGGATTCCGTCAAAGAAATTGTTAATATGAATGGCATCCAGATTATTAAAAGGACTGACCAGATTTCCGGTATCCATATTTTGGTCCACTGTTACCTCCTTAACAATATTATTATCAAGATCGTAAATTGTATAGTTGTCGCCTCCGGGGAATAACATACTGCCTTTTTCTCCATAAAAGATCACGCCGGCTCCACTTCCTTCGATGGGTCTTCCATTACAGCTTCTTCCTTCCCAGGTCATGGTAACGCCCTCTTTAAAATCGAGATTAATTACCTGCGTATCCGGTGTTTCCCAATCGTCCTGATAACGGTATCTTCCTCCGTTTGAACTCACTTTTACAGGATAATCCACGTCAAATCCCCACCGCAACATATCAATCATGTGTGTACCGTTATTCAGTGCCTCACCTGTTCCCCAATGCCAGTGCCAGTGCCATTTATAATGCACCAGGTTGTCATTGTATGCCACTCTGGGAGCAGGGCCCTGCCAGAGATCCCAATCGAGCCACTCCGGTACCGCGGTGTTATTCCCCACTCCGATTGGGCCGCGGTTATTTGCATACCACCCTTTCCCAAAATAGGCACGCCCGATTGCTCCATCTTTTAATTCCTGCATACCTTGTTTGACAACTGGGAAAGACCGGCGTTGATTGCCCAATTGTACAGATTTACCATATTTGGACGCTGCTTCAATAAGTATTTCACCTTCATTTGGATTATGACTACTGGGTTTCTCAAGATAGACATGTTTCCCTGCCTGCATGGATAACAGGGCTGCTGGAGCATGCCAGTGATCAGGAGCCGCAATGACCATTGCATCGATATCTTTATCCTGCAGTGATTCCTGAAAATCCCGGAAACCTTTGGCTTTAATGCTTTGATATGGCTCCAATGCATTGATACACTTATCGATGGCCCTGCTATCAACATCACAAATGTGAACCACATCGCAATCTTTCTGTTGTGCGAAATTTGTGGCCAGCGCTTTTCCCCTGGAGTTTACCCCCATCACAGATACCCTCATTTTTTCATTCGAGCCCATGATGCGGGCATAACTTCTGGCACTAAAGGCAGGAAGTACACCGCCAACCGATACAGCGACTGAAGCTGCTGTTGTTTTTTTAATGAAATTTCTTCTTGAGTTTGACATAATAGAAATGTTTTACAGTTTTATTTGGTCCATAATCTTTCAATCTCTTCAAGTGTTTTTCCTTTGGTCTCTTTTATGTAAAACCACGCAATCAGCAATTGTCCAACAGACATCACCGACAGGAACAGGAAGGTTAGGGAGCCACCTACTGCATCCAGCACGTAGGGAAAAAGCAGGACAACCAGGAAATTGAATACCCATTGTGTAAAGGATGCCAGGGCCACAGCCTGACCACGGATCTGATTGGGGAACATTTCAGCCACCAGGGTCCAGAATGCCGGACCTATGCATGAGGCAAAAAAAGCGATGAATGCCATGATGCAGATGGTGGTAAAAATGGGATCCATTTCAAAATGAAAAGCGGCAGCAATCATCAATAAAGTGACTGCCATTCCTGAGGACCCGATCAAATAGAAGGTCTTTCTTCCCAGCCTGTCAATGAGCCACACAGCAAAAAATGTGAATACAAAATTCACAAGTCCGATGAGTGAGGTTTGAAGCAAAGCATTCCGTATCTCCAGTCCTGCGGTCATCAGGATTTTCGGGGCATAATCCACCACGGTATTGATGCCGGTGATCTGTACAAAAACCGATAACAACAATCCCAGAATAATCACCTTCCGATAGCGTGGGGCAAACAGCAATCTAATGCTCGAACTACCTCCGCTATCTGCCAGACTCTTCTCTATTTCCCGGATCTCATTGTCCGCGAATACACCACCTCCGATTCGCTTCAATACTGCAGTTGCCTTCTCTTTGAATCCTGCTTTCACCAGCCAACGCGGACTTTCGGGGATAAATATGAGTCCGGTAAAAAAGAGTACAGATGGGATCAGTCCGGTGGCAAACATCCACCTCCAGTTGTTGTCTATTTCATGCAGCCCGTAATTTACCAGGTAAGAAACCAGGATCCCCAGTGTAATGGCCAGCTGGTAGATGGTGATCAGGGTACCCCTTATCTTTGGGGGAGCTACCTCGGCAACATACATAGGTGATAGTACGGAGACGGCTCCTACAGCCAGTCCCCCAAGTACCCTGAAGGAGATAAAAAACGGAGCGGTTTTAGCCAGTGCCATCCCTGCACACGAAACGGCAAAAAAGAGGGCTACATAGATTAGCAAACGCTTTCGTCCATATTTCTCAGTAAGTGCTCCGGTTCCGAATGCACCCAAAATAGCACCGACCAGAATAGAGCTTACACCCCATCCCAACTGAAGTTCATCCCAACCAAAATAGGGCTGGATAAATGGAATGGCACCTGAAATGATGCCCACATCGAATCCAAACATCAGCCCCCCGATGGTGGCCACAAGACTGATGAAATACAAATATGCCCGGCCCTTCACTACAGCTCCTTGATTTTAATATTCCGGAACCATACTTTGCTGCCATGGTCCTGCAGACATAACTTCCCCTTCGTAGCCAGACCATAGTCCGGATAAGCATCCCATTTGCCACTGTTGCGCCTTTTGTTCCAATCCTCACTCCAGGGCACAAATTCCAACACTTTTTTTCCGTTCAACCAGTACTCAGCTTTCTCTTCAGTAAACAGGATTTTTGAACTGTTCCACTCCCGTACATTCACCTGTTTTTGATCGTTGGCCACATACATGGCATAATCGGCTGCGGTTTTCTGCCAATCCTCCAATGGATAGGGTTCACCATGCTCATCCCTGAAGTCATCATCTTCGATCATTTGATACTCGGGACCGGTGGCATAAGCGGCAACATATTGTTCCTCTTGAATCACATGGTACATGACCCCGCTGTTGCCTTGTGGCCCCAGTTTCCAATCCCATTTAAGGATGAAATTGTCGTATTCTTTGACGGAAATAATATCACCTCCAATATCTCCACCCAGTCCCTGGGCTACCAGGCACCCGTCTTCCACAACCCAACCGGAGATGTGATCCTCATTCCAGTTTTTCCAGCCATCGGTGGTTTTGCCATCGAACAGAAGGACCCATCCGTCATTTTTTTCCGCGGGGGATAGCTTATTTACTTTACTGCAGGATGTAACCAGCAT
>JAUVKN010000061.1 GCA_030596245.1 Bacteroidia bacterium
AACATAGCCACATAAATCATTTCCGCTCCGGCATTCACCACTGTTACCATCTGATCCCAGTAGAAGCGGCCACCCATACGAGGGATTGCTCCATAAACAATCTTTGGATCGTCCTTCCTCATGTTTTTCCAGCTAAAGCCCGGACAGATGATGGGTGCATAATCAACATTGTGCTCCTTTGCTTTACGGAGTATCAAGACAAATCCTCCCAGGGAAAGCAAATTAAGGCCTTACAGGCGTACCATCTGGCTTTCGGACCTGGGTCCATCCATAATTATAGTCCCGAAGCGGGAATTTGGCGGCCTTCTCTTCATCAATATCAATTCCAAGTCCAGGTGCTTCATTGACAAACATGTAGCCATTCTCTATGGTAGGAGTACCCGGGAAAACCTCCCTGGCCTGCTCAGTGAATATCTTACATTCCTGAATTCCGAAATTCCATACCGCCAGATCAATATGCGCATTGGCTGCATGACCCACCGGAGAGGTATCTCCCGGACCATGCCATGCGGTTCTCACATTAAACCACTCTCCAAGCCTGGCTACCTTCATGGCAGGTGTGATGCCTCCAATCTGGGATATATGGGTGCGAATAAAATCATACCAGCGATTGGCCATGGGATCCACCCACTCATGGGGATTATTCAACAATTCACCCATGGCAATGGGCACAGCACAATGCTCCCTTAACATGGGGAACCAGCGCATGTTTTCAGGTGAAAAGGGATCCTCGATAAAATAGGGACGATACTCCTCCAGCCTTTTAATCAAATCAATGGCGTCCATAGGTTCCACACGCTCGTGCATGTCATGCAACAATTCGATATCATCCCCAAATCTCTTCCTGGCCATTTTGAACATCTGAATCACTCCGTTTTTATAAGCCTGGGAATTCATGGTGTTATCTTTCTCTTTCCCAAATCCATGCCTTTTATAAGCCGGGTCATCCACAAGGTGTGTGGATCCATAGCCTCCAAGCTGCATTCTGATGTGTCGAAATCCTTTCTCCCTGATGCTTTGCACATGGTCCATTACTTTCTCCGGAGTGGTGCCTGAAGCATGACTGTAACAGTCGACTGCAAAGCGGGTCTTGCCACCCAATAACTGGTAGACTGGCATTCCGGCGAGCTTGCCTTTAATATCCCACAGGGCCTGATCCAGGCCGCTTAGCGCATTATTCAGTACCGGGCCGTTTCTCCAATAGGAGCTCTGATAGGCAGTCTGCCAGATGTCCTCAATGTGGGTGGCGTCCTTCTCCCTGCAAAACTCATCCAGGTAGTCATTCACAGCAGCGACCACAGGTGAGATCCTCTGGGTAAAGGTCGCACAGCCGATACCATAAAGCCCGGGTTGATCCGTTTCCACCTTCACAATGACCAGACCGGTCCCGTAAGGGGCAGTGGTAATCGCCCTGACCTTTTTGATTTTTACTTTCTGGAGGTTCAATTCACTCCCGGGAGGCTTCCATCCTGCCGGTATCTTTGGCATTTGTGCCTGCTTACCATCATCCGCCCTGTTTAATTCTGAAGTACAGGCCGCCAGGGGAAGCAAAGCCAGGGTTTTCAATAAATCTCTTCTGTTTCCCATCATTTAGCTATTAGAAAAAACTCTTTTGTAATTCTCAACCACCATTCCGGCATAAGGCTTGGCCAATGCTATTAGTCTTTGTTTATCTGTTTCAGATAATTCTTTCAATTGTTTCAATACTGCCACATTCTCATCCAGCTCATATAAGAATCGACAACCGCTACACAAAGAAGACACAGGGAGTGAATATACATATTGGTGAAGATTGGCCAGGGTCAGATCGCTGAGACCAACCACATCAGGAATATCTTTGGTCTTGATATCCTGCGGCGTGGTATCAATACGTCCCCCCATCATACTTCCACCAGCCATGGTTTTCATGGCAATTACACCGTATTCTCTCTTCAGCAACACGGGAAGTACATGTTTTTCAAAAGATTCAAAACTCGGATCGCAGACGTTCAGTGGCATCTGGCAGGTATCCAGTTCAAGGCCCCTCTTTTCCAGGAATTCAAGAAGGTGCAAGTGGGTCACTGGATTTTGATGTCCGGTAAAACCTATGTATCTGGCTTTTCCTTTTTCCTTAGCCTCCAGGAAAACATCCAGCACCCCGGCATTGATTCGGTTGTCCACATCCTCCGGACTTCCCAGGGCATGAATCTGCCAGAGATCCACGTAATCAGTATTCAGCGCCTTCAGTGACTCATCCAGCTGTTTTTGCACACCTTCTGCTGTTTTTGCCGGCGCCTTTGTCATCAGGAAAATGTCCTCCCTGTATTTTGGTGTAAGGAAACGACCCATGTACTCCTCTGAACGGCCACCGTTATATCCTCTTGCATTATCAAAAAAGCGGATACCCAGTTCCAGGGATCGTTCGATCATCCGCTGGGCCTCTTCGGAAACTTCTGTGAGGCCCAGGTGATAACCTCCCAGGCTAAAGGCAGTCACTTTTTCACCATTTCGAATCAACTGCCGCTGGGGCAGAATATCGCCCAGTTTATCTGAGCCAGGCATAGCCATGGCCCAATCCGCCATCATGCTCAAAGCAGCTGCGGTACTTACTTTTTTAATAAACTCCCTTCTTGATTCCATATGAATAAGATAGATGATACAAACAAGTTAGTCCAAATTTAGCGTTTTTCGGTCTCTATGTTCTGTTTCTCACGACTTAATGAATAGGGTACATTTTCCGGTAGGCTCCCCCAACTTTTATCAGGGTTTTCATCCATATTAAAAATAAACGCTCCTCCATGTTGGATATCATCAAATTGAATATAATTATGGCTATAATTTTCACCATTCAAAGTTGTCGATTGTATATAATAATTTTCAACCGAATTATTTTTTGCTGCAATTGTAAACTTATTTCCGTTTTCTAAAGTGATGATTGCTTTTTCAAACAATGGACTCCCAATTACGTACTGATCCACACCTGGTGTTACCGGGTAAAATCCTAAGGAACTAAATACATACCAGGCCGATGTTTGTCCATTATCTTCGTCCCCACAGTAACCATCCGGTGTTGCAGCATAGAGATTGGTCAGAACTTCTCTGATCAATTTTTGTGTTTTGTAGGGAACATTTGCATAATTATAGAGATAGATCATGTGTTGAATGGGTTGATTTCCGTGTGCATAGTTGCCCATATTTACGATCTGCATTTCTCTGATCTCATGAATGGTCTGCCCATAGTAGGAATCATCAAAATCCGGAGGCATTTCAAATATATGATCCAGTTGTTTAACAAAGGCTTTATTCCCTCCCATCAAATCAATAAGCCCCTGAATATCATGAAAAACTGACCAGGTATAGTGCAAACTGTTCCCTTCAGTAAAGGCATCACCCCATTTCAATGGATTAAAAGGTTCCTGGAAATTACCATCCTCATTTTTACCTCTCATCAGGCTGGTGGATGGATCAAACAGGTTTTTGTAATTCATGGATTGCCTGTAATATAAATCGGCAATTTCATTTTTCCCCAATTTTTCAGCCATTTTGGCTATGGTAAAATCTGCATACGCATACTCCAGGGTTCGCGCTGCATTCTCATTGACACCTACATCATAAGGGACATAACCAAGCGTATTATAATAGTTGAGCCCTTCTCTGCCTACCGAACTTTCCGGTCTCCCTTCTTCTACAGTGGCATTCTTTACTATTGCATCGAAAAGTATTTCAACATCTGTATCTATCGCTCCTTTTAAGAAAGCATCAGCAATGATTGGAGCAGAATTTGAACCGATCATACAATCCCTGTGTCCGGGACTGGCCCACTCGGGCAACCATCCGGATTCCCTGTAGGTATTTGCAAGTCCTTTCATGATATTTCCATTCAACTCCGGATACATCATATTAAAGAAGGGATAAACTGCCCTGAAAGTGTCCCAGAAACCATTATCTGTAAACATATACCCCGGCAGGACTTTACCATTATAAGGGCTGTAATGAACAACTTCATCTTGTGCATTAATTTCATAGAATTTTCTGGGAAACAACAGAACCCGATACAAACAGGAATAGAATGTTTTGATATGATCGGTATTTTGATCTTCGATGTATATTCTACTTAATTCTTCTTCCCAAACGCTTTTTGCCTTCTCCCTGGTTGCTTCAAATGAGTCCTTTCCTATTTCTCTTGCCAGGTTAAGAACAGCCTGCTCAGGACTAATAAATGAGGAAGCGACTTTTACGTGGACCCCTTCTCCCTTTTTGGTTTTGAAGCCTATAATGGCTCCCACATGTTCTCCTTCACTATTCAACCTGTTTTCCTGTAATTTCCATTGGTCTCCCCAGGTATGTGCAATTTCAAAATCCTTATCAAATTCGGCCACAAAATAGTTATGAAAGTTGTCGGGAACTCCTCCGCTGTTATTTCTGCAATAGCCAATAATTTTTCTCTCTTCAGGAATAACTTTCACCATTGATCCTTTGAAGAAACCATCCAGAATAATATAGGACGAGTCGGATTCAGGAAAGGTGAATTTAAAATGTGCAGCCCGTTCAGTGGGAGTTATTTCCGCAACAACATCATAATCGGCCAGATATACTTTATAATGAAATGGTTTTACTGTTTCTGCCTTATGTGAAAACCAGGATGCTCTCTCATTTTCTTCATATTTCAGTTTCCCGGTTACAGCCATCAGGGAAAAAGCAGCATAATCATTAATCCAAGGACTGGGTTGATGGGTTTGTTTGATGCCTCTGATTTTATTTTCATTGTACTTATAAGTCCATCCATCGCCCATTGCTGAGGTCATGGGAGTCCAGAAGTTCATACCCCATGGAGTTGCTATTGCCGGATACGTGTTGCCATTTGACAGTGAATATTTAGAATCGGTACCCATCAAAGGATTTACATAATCCACCAATGACACCTGTTCGGCACCATCATCATGACCACTTTTCTCTGCCATGTTACAGGAACCACTAACAAGTGCCAGCAGAACGCATATGGCTACTTCACATTTCATTTAGTTTCTTTTAAGATCATTTTTTGATTGACCATTTCATCTTTTCCAGTGGCCGGGGTATTTTTTACGAATTCATAGTAATATCCTTTGAGCTTATTAATATCCTCCTGATACTTTTTATCGCTGATTCTATTGTCTGTTTCAAGCGGGTCTTTTTCCATATCAAAAAACATATCACCAAAATCGCGGTAATCCCAATTTTCATGAACAACGGTAGGATCAATCATCATGCCCAGTTTTTGGTTTTTAGTGATGACCGTAGCCTGAGACCAGCTCTCAGAAATTACATATTCTCTATTCATTGAGGCATTTTTCAGAATCACATCAGCCATGGATTCACCTTGAATTGGGTACTTAAACGCAGGTGTATTCAATTCCAGCATATCAATCAAAGTAGGCAGAATATCTGCAAGTGTGACCAATTCTGCAGTTCGCTCTCCTTTCTTCGCTTTACCAGGATATTTAAAAATCAGGGGAATGTTTAAAATATCCTCATACACATTTTGACCTGCAGCCGCCTTCTCCACCATTCCATGATTGCCCACAAAATCCCCGTGATCGGAGGTATAAATAACAATTGTTTCTTCTTCAAGTCCGGCTTCATCCAGCTGGTCCAGGTTGGGAGTAATAACATCCGGGTGTCCTTCAAATCCCATCACCTTTTTATTGTGCTGGTCGGAGAACAAGATGATTACATTGGGTTTCTGTGCAAAGGTAGTTCCGGCCATCATAAACATCAGTGCAAGACTGAAAGTTATTTTACTCATTTCCCCAGGATTTATTGGCTTTTGGCCCCATTTCAAATACCAGCTTACCACCCTTCATTACAGCCTCGTGTGTAATCCAGGGTTTATCAAGCATTTCACCATTCAGGGTGGCGGATTGGATATATTTATTCTCTGTTGAAGCATTTTGAGCATCAATTTCAAAGGTTTGGCCATTTCCCAGAGCAATCGACACATGCTCAAAGATTGGACTTCCGATGGTATACACTGGTTCCCCTGGTGTAACCGGATAAAAACCCATTGAGGAGAATACTACAAAAGATGACAACCCTCCTCCATCTTCATCTCCCGGCACCCCCATCAGGTCGTTACGAAACCACTCGTGAAGCAGTTTGCGCAGGCGCTTTTGAGTTTTCCAGGGTTGACCGGCATAATTGTACAGGTAGGGTACATGCAATGACGGTTCATTAGCCATAGAGAACTGGCCCACATTTCCGGTATGATCGGGTAACTGGGCATAAAAAGCATATTTACTACGCCCAAGTGGCTCGGTATACATGGCATCCAGATTATTTACAAACGCTTCATTGCCACCCATTAAATCAATCAGGTCAGGAATATTGTGTTGCACATCCCAGCGGTATATCCAGGCATTGTTCTCATCATAATAAGCCCGTGCTCCCATTCCTCCGGAGAAAACATAATCAAATGGTTCAATGAACCTTCCTTCATTATCCTTTGGGTGAAAGAATTTTGTTTCCGCATTAAACAGGTTCCTGTAATTGAATGAAGCCTCTTTGAAATATTCGGCTTCATCTGTTTTACCCAGCTCCTCTGCTATTTGCGACAAACACCACTCATCATATGAAGTTCCCAGTGTCACAGCAACCGGTTGACGGCGTTCAAATGAATGCACTTCAGGATTGGTTTCTGTTTCGCCTTCCTTTAAAGCAGGGAAATAACCGTATTCTTTGTAAAACCGGTCAAGTTCTCCGGCAGGCATGCCTGACCATGGAGCGAGAGTTTTTTCTGTAATCGCCCCTTTGGACGCCTCGTAAGCTTTTTCCAGATCAAAATTCTTAAGTCCTTTGCGGTAGGCATCCAGGACTGTGGCAACACCGTGATTGGAGTTCATACTGTGACTGTCTCCGGTGATTTTAGGAAAAGTAGGCATCCAGAAATTATCCGTTTGCTCTGCCATCAAAATGAAGGAATTCAGGATATCCTCTTCCATCTCTGAATCAATCAGTATCCGCAGGGGGTGGTGTGCCCGGTATGAATCCCAGATCCAGTCGTCGGTATAGAAGGGACGACCCTGATCTTCATGAATATTTCCATCGAAGGGACTGTAGTAACGGCCATCTTCCGAAATACAGACCTGCCGTTCATAACATCGGTAGAACGATGTATAAAAAACTGTTTGCTCATCAACAGTTCCACCTTCTATTTTGATTTTTCCAAGTGCTTCATTCCAGATATCCCGTCCAGTGGATTGCAATTCGGCTACTGTCTTATCGGCCACTTCACGCTCCATATTATTCCTGGCCTGGGCTTCATCGATAAATGAAATTCCGTATCTAAGGCTCAATGTCCGGGTTCCTTTGGGGTACTTTAACACCAGGCAGGCATCCCGGCCTTCTGCATCAGTTGATTCTGTCAGTGCTCCATTTTTTAATGCTGCAATTTGTTGCGGATTTTCTTCGGGCAGCAGATACAAATAAACCCGGGTGTTTTTTCCTATCAGCTGGTACCCACTGATGGCTGTGCCATCCCAATTCAATCCTCCCCTCCCGGAATTTAATACCAGGTAGGCCGGGGCATCCTTTTCAAATTTCAATTCGTAGACCGCCGATTGATGCGATAAGCCAAAATCAACCTGGATCTGCTGATCATCCAGGTACACCGAATAGGAATAGGGAGTCAGTTTCTCCTGATCATAACTAAATCCAATAACCGGTTTGATGTCAATTTCATTACCCTGAAAAGGACTCATATTAAATGCCGAAGTGCCCCGGTGACTTGTGAGAATCAAAGGAAGGCCATTGAGCCTGATTTCGGTGTAATCCCTACGCTGGGGAACAACGCGTAACATGCTATTGGGCAAATGAACGGTTGGAAAGGTGGGTACCAGCAAATGGCTGATATTACCCATGTAGGGATTGACATAGTCAACGGGTTGCTTTACACCAGATGTACCATTTTCCCGAGGTGCAGAACAGGCTACAATATAGAGGCCCATAAGACCTATTGCAAACTTTACATATTTATTCATGATTCAATAATTTATCGTGAGGATCGTATATTATTCGTTTAATATCAATTAGTTTGATGGTTCAAATGTCTTGTTATATATATGTTCATCTTTATCAAAGCATCCTGCGATCTGAATAATAGCCTGATCATTCTCTATGGTAACAGGAGAGTCAGCCACATAATTTCTCATCCGGCTTCCCCAGATAGAAATGGTTAACTTTTTATCTCCTCTCACCAGTAAATAATCCCATGACATATTTTCAGGTACCGTTGTCAGCGCTCCATTTCCACCGGAAAAAGCCTCAACATTGCTTAATGATGTATGCCCTTCCCCTTCGATGATGATGGGATGGATGTTTTCTACTTTTTCCCCGGTATTGGCGATAATTGAACCCTGAGCTATTTGCCAATTGCGATTTTTTGTGTTGTTCCCGCGTTTTAAAATACCAATGGCCACACAGTCAAAATTAAAGTTGGTTAATTGCCCATATGATTCACCATCCAGGAGAATTCCACCATATGTCCCAAAGGTGAAGAGATCAATCAGTTGGGCATTGTCGGTATGATTTATTGAATAGGCAAATGTCTTTTTTGAAATGACTGCATCAACCACTTCCCGGCTGTATTGTCCCCCTACAAACCTCTGTATTGCCGGATTAACGTGACAATGCAAAATCCTGGGAACATCATAACAATAATCCATCCGAATAAATTCACCACTGAGGGGATACCCATAACAATGTTCAAAAATCATTAATTCGCAGGCATATTTTCGATTTGCATTAAAATCGAAAGCCAGGTATTCGCCATAGAAGGTGAGACATGAAAGGTACACCCCCTGTGTCCTGCTGGTTTCCGACACTTTGATTGTTGCCTTATACGGGATAATGGCTGCCGGATCTTTGATTGTTTGTTCGGGATACCAAAATTGAATGCCTTTAATCTGGGTGCCGGATTCAACAGTGATGAAAACATTTTCTTTGTCTGTAATCCTAAATACGCTGCCAACTGGCTGTTTTTTGGTTGGATGGGTTGTTCCGCGAGGGGTTGGTCCGTGTACACCAATCAATGAAACATTCTTTTTCAGGATGATCCCACCGTCAATGGCATAGGGTACTTCAGATGGTTCCACCAGTAAAGCCGATCCACTCACAGAGGCCCAATCAATGGCCTTCTGCAGATTTATTTTATTGATGGCCGGACTATTCTCTGGTTTAACGTCAAATTTTTGGATACTTGTTAACTCAGAAGCCTTTAAAAGGTTCATACTGAGCATCAGTAACAGCATCAATATAAAGTTGGATTTCATAGGTATGTGTATCTGTTTCTACTGTTTATCGTCAGAAATGAATTGCCAAGGATCATTTTGCAGGAATTACTGGTATTGAAACACGGACAGGACCGGTTTATGGTCTGAGGGATACACACCCTCCACATTGTAATCCACCTTCTCATAGCGCAGGACCTCCACATTCCCACTGAACAGGATCCAGTCGATTCCAAGCCCCCCTTCCACACTGTCTTCAAGAAGATCCGGGTGATCAGCATCTTTATCCCCCACAAAAGTTTCATAGACCTCACTCCCGGGCGGGGCATTAAAATCGCCCATTAAAAACAGAGGGCGCTCCCTGGTCCAGCTTCCAAAACGTCGGAGACCTTTGATCTGCTCCATGATCAGCTTCGCACTATTTCTTTGCTCCAGTTCATGCCCCCGGCGGGTAAAGAAATGAGTATTGAATACGTAGAATTCCCGGGTATTCTCCCAGTGGCCCCGGTAGTTCTGGGGGTAGGGACCGGTCCCGCCCTCTACGCGACAATTAATCAGGGCCAGGCGGACCCAGGTGACCATGCGCGGATTTATTTCAGGGCCGCTCCCGGGGACCTCTGGTGTTTCCGAAAGCTGAAAGCTATGCATCTCGCGAAGCCGGAACTTATCTCGTTTGAAGAAGATCGCCATATGCTCGTCATCGTCACCCCCCTTTCGCCCTTCACCAATCACCACGTATTCCGGCAGCTGGTCCGCCAGGTAATCAATCTGCTCCTTCAGACCTTCCTGGGTGCCGATAATATCCGGATCATATTTCCGGATCAAGTCCACCTGCCACTCCCGTCTCACCTCCCAGGAGGGCTCGAAAGTGGGACTGGCAAATTTCAGGTTGTAGGTCATCATACTTAGAGTATTGTCCTGGGCACCTGCAATGGTGCCAAGTGACGCCAAACCAATTAATGAAATATAGACAAATACCTTGATGGTTCTCATAATATGTTGTGTTAATTCGCTAGCAAGGCTGGGTATCGAATCATATGAGATGATCCTTTCCCCTTTGGAAAGCATTAAATACAAAATTTGTCCCGCCTGCATCCATTGTCAGAACGACGCGATTATCATATATACTCATTGGTTAAATTTTGAAGTACGGGATGCAATATAAAGAATGTAAACCATACACAAACCAGGAACTATAAAACCAGCCATCAGCCCAAACAGGTCAGCTAATCCTCCAAACAGGATGGGAACAAAGGCTCCTCCAATACCGGCTTCAAAATTACTCAGACTGAAATCGCTTTGTAACTGGCTGGTAATATAGCTCGTATGACAAAAAAAACATTAATTAATCCTTAATAAGCCATCAACCTAAAATAACAGGCACAGGCAGTCCCAGGGTTGGATTTAATCGTTGTCGCCCAGAGTGAACTTAGCAATGATTATCATGAACCGGGTCAGCAATGGATGAATACCATCTCCCTGATCATGAATGAAGTATTTAATTCGGTGATGTAAATACCTGGAAAGTGCTCACTTCTGTTTCTTGGACTTTGAGGCTTTAAGTGCGCGCGTATCAAAATAGAGAGAGGCATTGCGATTACTCACTTCAATGCGATACGCTCTTTCATCCACTTCAATTTCACTTTTCGCGCTGTTATAGTTATTATAAACGTTAAAGGGTACAAGAACTCCATCCCCAAAATCGATGATAAAGTGATCTTCATCAGCATTGACACAAACACCATCAGCGCCGGTTGGAATAACGATATTGTCATTCATCAGGAAACTGTGACTTTTATAAATCGTAGACCTATCAGTTTCGTAATAGTTGTTAATGTACTTGTTATCAGCATCTGAATAATGTAGTTCATGAGCTTTCAGAACATATTGAAGATTTTCCCTTTCATCGTAAGAAACATTATACTCCTTGAAATTGGTCAATGATACTTTTTGGTAGGGAGAACAGGATGCCAATATAAATGGCAGTAAGGTGAGTAATCGAAAAGCCGGTTTCATCATGATGAATATTAAGACAGCAAATACTATTCCAATAAATATGTAAATTACGGCTTCATTTATTATTCAGTAATTTAATATTTCCAATGAAAAAGCTATTGTTCACCATTTGCCTGATTATTAGTTTTGTAATCATATATGCACAGGAGGATCCCATTAAAGTGATTGTGATTGGCGCGCACCCCGACGACTGCGACGGAGATGCCGGAGGTACAGCCATCCTATGGGCAAAAATGGGCCATCATGTGAAATTTGTATCCCTTACCAATGGCGATGCAGGTCATTATGCCAAGGGTGGTGGTGAGTTGGCAAAGATCAGAATCGCAGAAGCAGAGGAAGCCGGAAGAAGATTTGGAGTTGAATACCTGGTGTTGGATAACCATGACGGGGAGCTCATGCCCACTTTGGAGAACCGTTTAAAAGTGATCCGGGAGATCAGAAAATGGAATGCAGATGTGGTCATTGGACCCAGGTTGAATGATTATCATCCCGATCACAGAAATACAGCCATATTAATGCAGGATGCTGCTTACCTGGTGATTGTTCCAAATATTGCACCTGATGTTCCTGCACTGAAAAAAAATCCGGTCTTTCTATATGCAGAGGACAGGTTTCAGAAACCAAACCCTTTTGAACCGGACATTGCAGTGATCATTGATGAGGTGTTTGATCAGAAGATTTATGGAATGGCTGCACATGCCTCCCAGTATTTCGATTGGCTACCATGGACCTCCGGGAATTTGGACCGGGTGCCGAAAGATGAACAATCGAGATTGGAAATGCTGGGCAAAAGAAGAACGAATTCGCCAAATGCGTCAGTCAGGGAGTGCCTGAAGAAGTGGTATGGAGATAGTGCGGAGCATGCCAAACATGCAGAAGCCTTTGAAATTTGCGAGTATGGAAAACAACCCAATGATGAAGAGATCCTCAGGTTGTTTCCCATGTTAAAAACAGCAGCATTTTAACTCCAAAAAACAAAAAAAACAACACAATGGAAATCAAAGAGATACTTTCAGAGCAACAGGAGTTCTTTCACTCAAATAAGACGAAGGATCCTGATTTTCGGATTCAACAGCTGAAGAAAGTGAAGAGGTTGTTGAAGGAGAATGAAGATTTGTTGTACAAAGCAATATATTAGGATTTCGGAAAATCTGAACAAGAAACCTATCTATCCGAATTATCCCTCATCTATCATGAAATCAACCTGTTTACTAAAAACATCCGGAGGTGGAGCAGACGAAAGAGGGTTTCCACAAATCTGGCTAACTTCCCCGCTAAGAGTTACATTATTCCGGAACCATTAGGTACAACACTCATTATCGGGGCGTGGAATTATCCGTTTCAATTGTCATTAATTCCTGCAATTTCTTCAATGGCAGCTGGTAATACCGTCATATTAAAGCCCAGTGAACTTCCCACAAGGACATCGGAAATAATGGCAAAGATTGTCAACGAAAATTTCCCGGGTAATTATTTCAGAGTTGTTGAAGGAGGAGTTAAAGAGACAACCGAACTACTTGAACAGAGATTTGACAAAATATTTTTCACGGGAAGTGTCCCGGTTGGTAAGATCATATACCAGGCGGCAGCGAAACACCTCACCCCTGTAACGCTTGAGCTTGGTGGGAAAAGTCCTACTTTCGTGCTGGCAGATTGCAACATGGATATGACTGTGAAAAGGATTGTGTGGGCAAAGTTTCATAATGCAGGACAAGCCTGTGTTGCTCCGGATTATGTACTGGTTGATAAAACGATAGAGAAAGAATTTCTTGAAGCACTTAAGAGGGAGATTGAGAAATATCATAAAAGCGATGATCACATCAGCAACAACTATCTTCGAATCATCAATGATAATAATTTTGAGCGTCTGAGCAAATTAATAGATGATGATAAACTGTTTTGTGGCGGAAAGACCCACAAAGAGAACCGATTTATCGGCCCTACCATTTTGCAGGAGGTCTCTTTTGAAGATGAAATAATGAAGGATGAGATCTTTGGCCCCATACTTCCTGTGATCGGATTTACAAACCTTGATGAAGTGATCGCAGTAGTAAAAAAGAGGCCAAAACCGCTGGCCTGTTATATCTATTCAAAAAGTAAAAAAGAGATCAATAAACTACTGAAGGAGATTTCATTTGGTGGCGGAGCAGTGAATGATTCCATCATGCATCTTTCGAATGACAAACTTCCATTTGGGGGGGTTGGATTTAGTGGAATCGGGAACTATCACGGAGAACCTGGTTTTGCCACATTCTCTCATTATAAGAGTATTTTACATAAAGCATTCTGGTTTGAATCATCGCTCAAATACCCCCCTTATACCAGGAGAAAAATGAAAATCATTAAATACTTTTTGGAGTAAACTAAAAAGGATATCCTATGGCCAGATAAAATAACTTCCCATCCCAGATTTGACTGGTTCCGAACAACCAATTCTTCTCATCGGTCTGATAAGGTGTTCGCAACGGAAATCCAAAATCGGTCCTGAGTACAAAAAAATTGAAATCAAACCTCAGTCCGATACCTGTTCCCACAGCAAACTGATTGTAAAATGTGTGGATATCAAATTTTGCTCCGGGCCTGTGCTCATCCTCATTGGCCAACCATATATTCCCGGTTTCAAGGAAGATTGCTCCTTTCACAACCTTTGATATTCCAAACCTGTATTCCAGGTTGCCTTCCAGTTTTATGTCCCCTGACTGGTCAATGTAGCCAACTTCATCTTCATGATACGATCCCGGACCCAGGTATCGGGCAGTAAATCCCCTCACACTATAGGCACCCCCGCTAAAAAATTGTTCCACATAGGGCAATACTCTGGAGTTGCCATAAGGTATTCCAATGCCCGCATATAACCTGAGAACCAGCGTATTATTTAAACCATTCAAATAGTACCTGAAATCGGAAGTGACTTTCACATGCTGTGAATAGATATGATTCAGGAAGTAGTAGGGTCTTTCAGAAGCTTCCTTTCCAATCCCGGTAAACAGATCCACAACGTTCCCCGAGGTGTTGAATCCTGCCTGGAAGAACAGATTTTGAGGTTTCGTGATAAACGTATTGTCATACCTGAATTCGTACTTCATCCCCACAATGAACTGCTCCTCAAAACTCTTCCTGATATAGATGTTTTCATTCACCACTGAATCAAATTCCGGGGTTGTCTCAAGCAGGTTCACTGAATTCAGATAGATCGGAGCGTAAGAGTGTTGGATCTTCAGGGTCTTCCCCCAGTTGTATTTCAGATTTGTCTTTGTGGAGAACATTCTGTAATAAGCTGTCCTGTTGATAATGTCAAAATCAAGATTCATGGAAGTTTCCTGAACCAGCATATGTCTGAACTTAAGATGGGTTCCGGGGAGAATAATTTTCGGAAAAGTTAAACCCGAGCCAATTCCAAAATCATAGGATAGCGTTCCCAGCTGCTCATCCGGCTTTTTACCCCACTGCCATTCGAATCCGCCTTTTAATTCAACGTGAATCTTTTCTGCGCCTTTGAATGCATTGCCGTGGGTGATTCCTGCCGAAAGTGCCGGACCCAGGTAACCCGTTGATTTGGTCACCATATCAGCCTCCAGATCTACGCTGATATTTTCAGACATCACCGCATCTATATGGACATTCAGCAAATGTACCAGGCTGTCTGCCTCCGGTTGTTCAAAGGAGATCCTCACATAACTGAATACACCCAGGTTATTCAGACGGGTTAATGTCTGTTGGTATGCGTTAAGGGAGTATAAATCGCCCTTGTTAAAAAATATGGCGCTTCCTATCAGATCCGGCTTCAGATAGTCGCCCGGTGAGATGATGGTAATATCTTTATACCTGGTGGTGGTTTCGGACCTGGACGATACAGTATCAGAAGGTCGTGAAATATGTACTATAATGTGATCTATTTCATACCTGGAGAGCACAGATTGCTGAAGCCCGTTTTTCCTGCCTACCACCAGGTTCAGCATCTTTGCTTCTGTCAGCGTATCGGCATTTAGTTCAATATAACCTGGATTGAAATAAAAATATCCATGATTCTGAATTTCCCTGGAAAGCTCATTTCTGGCAGTTTCTAATTTTATAAGATTGAACTGGTCTCCGGTTTTAATCTGGTTTGTAAAATAGTCCTTACTAATCAGTGTGTCAATGGTTTCAGCGGGTGTCTTAAACAGGATCTGATCGTAATGCGAAGGTGACCCAACTTCTACAAAATAGGATACTCCGGCTTTTTTTGGGTTCCTGGCACTTGTATCAACCACCGACCAGGCCCTGGTCTGAAAATAACCCTGATCAAACAGATCACTTTCGATCTTTTTGGTTCTCAGCTCCGGATTTACATCAGTAATCAGGACCGGGGCAGATGCCAGAGATTTGTACAACCATTTTCCAAATTTCTTCTTTTCATCCACCTTCCAGTAATTGTGGACCCATAATCCGATGGGTGGCAGGATACGCCAGCCAAACAAACCATTGTTCACCTTGTGGCTTGTTACAGACTTAACGTAACGGTTCACTGACGCG
>JAUVKN010000031.1 GCA_030596245.1 Bacteroidia bacterium
CTCGTAATCCTCCGGCGAAAGCTCATGGTTCTTCAACTCATCGTTTAAGAATTTATTAAAGCCCACCAGGTCCATCAATCCATGTCCGCTGAAATTGAAAAGGATCACCTTCTCTTTTCCCTCTTCTTTCGCCTTGTTTGCCTCCCTTATTACAGAAGCAATGGCATGGTTAGTCTCAGGTGCGGGTATGATGCCTTCGGAACGGGCGAACAATATACCTGCTTCGTAGCACTCCAACTGTTGCAAGGACTGGGGTGTGGCCAGACCCTGATTCACAGCATGACTGACAAGAGGTGACATACCATGATACCGCAGGCCTCCCGCGTGGATGGGCGGTGGTATAAATCCATGACCCAGTGAGTTCATGGCCAGTAAAGGGGTCATCTTTGCAATATCGCCATGATCATAGGCAAAAGGCGCTTTTGTGAGCGTTGGACAACTGGCCGGCTCAACAGCAATAATATCTATATCTGCACCATTGATTTTATCCAGCATAAAGGGGAAACTGATCCCCGCAAAATTACTTCCGCCACCTGCACAAGCAATCACCACATCGGGCAGCTTCTCATTGATTTTCTCAAGCTGTTTTTTAGCTTCAAGACCGATAATGGTTTGATGCAGCATCACGTGATTCAGTACACTGCCCAATGAATAACGGGTCTGACCTGTTTCATCGGTAACCGCTGCTTCGATGGCTTCACTGATAGCGATACCCAGACTGCCAGGTGTATCAGGATGCTCTGCTAATACGTTCCTGCCTGCCTGTGTCTCCTCACTGGGACTGGCAACACAATTACCACCCCAGGTCTGCATCATCAGTTTACGAAATGGTTTCTGATCAAAACTCACCCTGACCATAAAAACCTTACATTCCAGGCCTAAAAGAGAACAAGCAAATGAAAGAGCACTTCCCCACTGACCGGCACCTGTCTCCGTGGTCAGTTTCTTGATCCCAAACTCCTTGTTATAGTATGCCTGTGCAACGGCCGTGTTGGGTTTGTGGCTGCCTGCAGGCGAAACACTTTCATTTTTATAATAGATCCTGGCGGGGGTGCCAAGTGCCTCTTCCAGGGCATATGCCCTTACCAGGGGAGCAGGACGCCATATATGAAGCATCTCCTGAACTTTCTCAGGAATATCGATCCAGCGTTCGGAACTCACCTCCTGTTCAATAAGGTTCATTGGAAATACCGGAGCCAGCATCTCCGGTCCTATGGGATTCCCATCGGGCCCAAGGGGTGGATTCAGTGTACCAGGAAGATCTGCTGCAATGTTATACCACTGTTTTGGCATTTCATGCTCATCGAGGAATACTTTTTTCACTTTGCTCATACTTTTCAGTTTTATGGGTGTTAGTAATGCAAAAAAAAACGGGGCAGTTAATTAACATGCCCCGTGTATAGTTTAATTATTAAAGATCATTATAAGCCGATCATTGCCCACGAAGCACTTTGGAGGGGGTACCACCAATGCCATCGCCAGCAATTTGTATCAGTATAATGACTCATCGTTCAGTATAATATTTTCGAAAATAGACATTATTTTTCAATGTCCAATCCTCTTCCGTACTTTTTCTTAAATGGTACCCCCTCTATTTCAGGAGGATCTCCCTGACCATTCGGAAATACATTCCGTTGGGCCCGGAATAGGTATTTTTTAATAAACCGGACTTTTCCAGGGCTCGGCAGGTTCAAATTTACTGGCAGATGCCCACTTGATTCCACGCTTCATGATCTCAAAAGCTTCCGGAACCTCAAAATCCTTCATCACATGACCCAAAGAGGTATAAAAGACCCTCCCCTTGCCATGCATTTTTTTCCAAACAACAGGCATGGTACAACCTTCGATCCAATCGGCATGATCAGCATTAAAAGTGGTAGTAGCCAACACCTTCATATTGGGGTCCACATGCATGTAATACTGCTCACTATGCATATTGAATTCACCCAGTCCACTGGTTACAGGGTCTCTCTGGTCAGTCACCTGAACACTGTAGTCGATAATGCCGCCAGGATGTGCCACCCATTGTCCGCCTGTCATAAACTGATAGGCCACATTTTGCCTGAAAGAATCACAGAGGCCTCCGTGCCATCCGGCAAGTCCTACACCTCGGCTAACAGCATCCAGGAGCCCTTTTTCCTGCTCTTTCGATATTTTTGCCATGGTGAAGATCTGAATGACCAGGTCCACGTCCTTCATATATTCCTTATCAGCGTATGGATCCAGTGAATCATAAACATCAACCACAGCTCCTTCACTTTCAAGCCAGGGTTTAAATAGCGCCACAGATTGTTCAGGTTCATGCCCCTTCCATCCTCCATAGGTGTAAAGTATTTTTCTTCCCTTCAGGGAAGGCAACTCAGCATTAACACTCATTAAAACGTTTTTTTTATGGTCCCTGGCTTGCAGCCCCATGGAGGTTCCCATGGCAGCAACTGCTGAACTGGCCAGGAATCTGCGACGGTTAAGTTTCACTGATTTCATTGAAAAGTTATTTTCTATAAAAGTATTTGAAAATGAATAGTAAAAAAAACCCCTCGCCAGGGCGAAGGGTTAAGATTAATACGAAATGCCCTGGTCAACTATATAAGTTTGACATTCACTGCATTTAATCCTTTGCGTCCTTCTGTAAGCTCGAAAGTTACATCGTCATCTTCCTTGATCTTATCGATCAGGCCGGAAACGTGGACAAAATACTCTTCGTCAGATTCGACGTCTTTTATAAATCCGTAACCTTTGGATTCATTAAAGAATTTTACTTTACCTTCTTTCATTGTATAAATTGAAAATTAATAACAGTGCAAAAGTAACACATTTTAGCACCAAATACACATTTAGTCGAATAACATTTCACTTTTTACCTTGGAATGATGTAAAAAAAGACCGCAAAAAAATGAGAAACACTGCCTGCAATCACCAGTAAATGCCATACCAGGTGATGATATGGGAACTTGACCAGCTTAAAAAAAACAATACCAAAAGTGTAGCAAAGTCCCCCGATAAGAATCCAAAGAGTGCCCATTAGAGGCAGAGAATTCATGATCGGCACAATGGCGATCAGGAGGATCCACCCCATAATTGCATAAGAAATCACATAGAAAATATTTACTCCTGAACTAAAATTTCCCGGACGCATCAGGATTAGGATGGTCCCAATAATGGCAAAACCCCATTCGATTCCGAATATCACCCATCCAAAAGGTCCGTTTAAGGTAACCAGGGCAATGGGTGTATAGGTTCCGGCAATCAGAATGTAAATGGCGATCCTGTCAAAATTAAAGAAGAAGTCCTTCGACTTCCCCATGGGCAATATATGCGTTAAAGTGGATGAGAGGTACAGAATAATCATAGAGGTGCCGAATACGCTTGTGCTTACAATGTGCCATCCATTTCCGTGAGCTGCGGAATAGTATACCATCAATACCAGTCCCGCAATAGCCAGCATTGCACCTGAGAAATGTGAGATGGCATTGGCCAGCTCCTCTTTCCTCGAAAATTTCTTATTTATTTCCATCAAAAGTCTTTTACACAAAATTAACCAGGAGGCATCAATAGTGGTGATTTGACAATCCCCAAATGGGCAATTTCATCCCAAAATAAGTATATTTGTCTCAGTCATTGTCGGAAGAAGCCCGTTTCAGTTCCATGAAGAGAATTCTCTTTCATATTCTCCTTGCTTTCATGCTACTCAGCATTTCGTATGCGCAGGGTTCAAAAAGAGATAGTTTAATGGCTCAAACCACAGTGCTTTCAGGAGATAAATTGGCCCGAACCTATTACGAGCTTTCAGTAGAATTAAAGGAGGCGGAAACTGACAGTGCACTTCATTTTGCAAACCAGGCTGAACTCATGCTCCTGAAAGCTGATCCCGAAAACCTGTTGCCCTTACTTTTTAAAAATAAGGGGAAGATCTATTCGATCAAGCTGGTCTCTGACCGTAGCCTGTTTTATTACAATAAAGCATATGATGAGTTTATCAAATTAGAGAATCATCAGGAGATTGGCGACTGTGCTCTGAATATGGGCAATATCTATTACGAGATGGCTAATTATAGTGAAGCATATTACTATTACATGCACAGCTTGAATGCATATGAAAGGGTTGGTGATCGATTGGGAATCGCTATGATGCAGAACAACCTGGGAACAGTGGCCCATGATATGGGCAAACTCTCCGAAGCAGAAAAGCACTATTTAAATGCCTTCGGGATTTATAATGAGCTAAACCGGGATACCGATGTTTGCACAGCGCTTAACAATATCGGTTTAATCCTTTATGACAGGCAACAATATGATTCTGCCCTTATCTATTTCAATGAAGTCCTGGGTAAATTAGATCCGGATTCTCTGGGTTCCAACACCCAGCGATACATCTTGTCTGGCGTCTATAACAACATAGCCCTAACTTACACTGACCTGGGTGAACACCAGATGGCCCTTGAATATTTACAAAAGGGCCTGGCACTGGCACTAAGAATAGCGGACCAATATATTATTGGTTCAGTTTACACAACTCTTGGGTCTCTTTTCGGGGAAATGAACCAGCAGGATTCAGCGCTCTATTACCTTCACCGGGCACTCAGGATCGCCAAAGACAGGGGATTCAGGCACCTTGAATTGGAAACTTATGATGAGTTGGCCCGTTTACATGCTGGTAACAGCAGTTATGCCTCGGCATACAACTGGCTGCTGAGATACGATACCGTTTATAAAGCCCTTTTTAACGAGATACAATCGGAACAGATTGCCCAGTTGCGTACCCGTTATGAACAGGAGATCAAAGATAAGGAGATCGAACAACTTCAATCCGAATCACAGGTACAGAAAATGCTTAACAAGGTTTTCATCATCTTTATTGTGATCATTGTTTCTCTGGTCATTATCATTGCTGTAAATCTCCGTTCGAAGAAGAGGACCAATCAAATGTTGGCAGAACGAAATCTACAGATATCCAACACCCTCCAGATGCTTAGTGAGTCGGAGCAGGAACTTCAGAAATTGAATAAATCAAAAGACAGAATATTTTCTGTGGTGGCCCATGATCTGCGGAACCCTGTGGCAGCTGTTACAGGTTTTTCAGAACTCCTATATGATAATTTTGAACAGTTTCCGGTGGAAACCCAGAAAGAGTATTTGTTACAGATCCTACAAGGCACACAACGTATCCAAAATCTTCTTGAGAACCTTTTGATATGGGCCAGGTCCCAGATGAAAGCAGTCAAATATGAACCCGGGATCCTGAAAATGAAGAGCGTGGTTGACGAGTGCGTAAAAGAACTGAAAGCTAATCTTGACCACAAAAAGATAGATTGTCAGGTTAGAATTGACCGTAAGTGTATTGTGTATGCTGACAAAGCTATGGTTCATACCGTCTTCAGGAACCTGATTATGAATGCAGTTAAATTCAGTTTTCCGGGGGGAAAGATCAGGATCACCTCCGAAAATGGCACAAAAATGTGCAACGTAGCAGTTTCTGACGATGGGATCGGAATTCAGCCAGAGATCCAGGACAAACTCTTTGATTCCAATGAAGTTGTATCTACTCCCGGCACTACAGGTGAATCGGGGTCCGGACTTGGCCTTATAATCTGCAAAGAGTTCGTGGAGAGGAATGAAGGAACGATATGGGTTGAAAGCGAACCTGGCAACGGCTCCTCCTTCATAGTCAGCCTACCCATTTCAAGTGTAGAATAGTCTACTTCAGCTTGTCCCTGAACACTTTTTCAAATTTATCCACCTTGGGTTGGATCACCACACGGCAGTATCCCTGATTGGGATTATTTTCAAAGTACTCCTGGTGATAACCCTCTGCTCTATAAAAGTTGTCAAACGGTTCAACCCGGGTTACGATGGGATCTTTCCATATCCCGGCTGCATCCAGTTCCTTAATAACCTTTTCAGCCTCTTGTCGCTGCTCATCGTTATGATATAACACAATGGACCGATACTGGGTACCCACATCAGCTCCCTGCCTGTTGAGCGTTGTGGGATCGTGTGTTTTGAAGAATATCTCGAGCAGCTCGGTGAAGTTTACCTCTCCTGGATCAAAGCTAATCTGGATTACCTCAGCATGACCCGTGGTTCCTGAAGTTACCTGTTTGTAGGAAGGATTGGCCACATGGCCACCTGAATAACCCGACACAACCATATGAACACCGGTCACACGCTCAAAGATGGCTTCAACACACCAGAAACAACCACCACCAAAAGTTGCCACCTCTGTTTTCTCTTTCATATTATTACTTCCGGTTGATAATACTGTGAATATCAGAATCGCAAATATAGTGAATGTGCATCGTATCATATCTTGTTGAGTTACAAAGTATGTTTTATTATAACCGGAAGCAACCTGTTTTGTTTGAGGTTGGAATTCATCGGTTTTTCGTTGTAACTTTATATCATGCAGCTGGCTTCCTTTTATAAATCCAGGGAGAACCTGTCGGTTCAGTGCCTGCTTTGTCCACACCGCTGCATACTGGTTCCTGATCAGTATGGAAAGTGCAACACACGTGTGAACAGAAATGGGGAATTGTTTACCGAGAGCTACGGGATCCTTTCGGCTATCTCCACTGACCCGGTTGAGAAAAAGCCATTGTATCACTTTTACCCTGGAAGGTCCATCCTCTCAATTGGCAGTTTCGGATGCAACCTGTCATGTGATTTTTGTCAGAACTGTGAGATTTCCCAAATTGACCCACACATCCTCTCACATCATCCCTTCCGGGAGCCAGAAGATATCGTGAATAAGGCACTCCTGCATCAGAATAACATCGGACTGGCCTATACCTATAACGAGCCCACCATCTATTATGAGTATATGTTCAAATGTGCTGTACTGATCAAGGAGCAGCAGCAAAACAATGTAATGGTGACCAACGGATATATCAACGAAGCACCTCTGAATGCGATCCTTCCGTACATGGATGCGTTCAATGTGGACCTTAAATCATTTCGCAATGATTTTTACATTAAACGGTCAGGTGCAACACTACGACCTGTGCTGAATACCATAAGCAGGATCGCGAAATCCGAATGTCACCTGGAACTCACATTTCTGATCATTCCGGACTTCAACGATTCAGAAAAAGAATGGAACGATATGATCAACTGGATTACGGGGAATTGCGGGGAGGACACCATCCTTCATGTAAGTCGCTATTTCCCCCGATTTAAACTCAATAAGCCACCTACTCCGCTTTCAACCATCCAGCGATTCATGGATTTGGCCAATGAGCGGATCAGGTATATATATCCTGGCAACACACCCCAGCTGGAAAACCATACTCTCTGTCCCGGTTGCGGGACCATACTTATTGAACGTGATCTTTATCATGCCACTGTCACAGGCATTGGAGATGAAGGGCAATGTCATCAATGTAATTTACAGATCAATGGAGTTTTCTAATGAAATAACATCATGAAAATCCGAAATGCAGCAGTGGAGGGTAGATTTTACCCTTCGACTAAAAACAGGATATTTGAACAGATCCGTGAGATTGAAGCATCAAACCGATACCCCGAGATAGAGTTCTTACCCGTGAAGGTTTTCGGAGCAGTGCTGCCTCATGCCGGACATCTGTATTCAGGTTACCAAACCATCCCGTTTTTTCATTTGATCAATAGGCTGGAGGTATCTCCGGAGACTTTTATTATTGTGCATCCAAATCATTCGGGACAAGGTCTTCCACTGGCCATTGATGATGCAGAAGTATGGTCTAATTCCATTGGCGAGGTTCCAATGGACCGGGAATTTGCTAAGGCAATGGATCTCCCTTTCGATCGCAAGGCCCATGCCAGAGAACATTCAGCAGAGGTGATCATTCCCTTTCTGCAGTATTATTTTTCAGAGCACCATTTTTCCATACTACCCATTTGTATGTCGGACCAGAGTTATGAAAGTGCCACACTGGTGGCTGAACGGATCAGGCAGGCGATTCGAGTGACTGGCCGTAAGGTCATCCTCATTGCATCCTGTGATTTTTCGCACTTTTTACCTCCCCAGGAGGGGCAACAAAAGGACCAGCAGGTAATTGACAATATACTGCTCAGGGACACAAAAGGAGTTGAAATGGCAGTGAAAAAGCACCATGTTTCTGTTTGTGGTTATGGCCCCATCATGGTACTCATGGAGTACACCAGCGCATTATACTCTGATTACAAAGTTCAAATACTGGCAAGGGGTCACTCGGGAGAGGTGATCCCATCCCGCGAAGTGGTTGATTATATTTCAATGATCATGTACCAATGATCCTTACAATAGCTGATAAAAAATTGTTGCTATTGCTGGCCCGGAACGCCATTGTTAATAGAATTGCTCGCGGGAATCCGCAATTGAGCATCATCCCCGACTCTACTGATTCAGTTCAGTTGAATTGTGGAGCTTTTGTTTCGCTCTATGTAGAAGGAGATCTCAGAGGTTGCATCGGTACTTTTTCTGAAGAGGATACACTATACAAGAATGTGAAAAAGATGGCTGAGTCAGCGGCTACCTCAGATTCCAGGTTCAGCCCAGTGAAATTTTGTGAACTGGAGAAGATGAAGATCGAGATCAGCGTTCTCTCTCCAAAAGAAAGGATATATGATAAAGGTGACATTATTCTGGGCAAGCATGGTATTTACATAGAGAAAGGATTGAATCGGGGGACTCTTCTGCCACAGGTAGCCATCAGTCAGAATTGGTCGGTTGATGAATTCCTGGGTAACTGCTCAAAATACAAGGCTGGCATTGGATGGGATGGCTGGCAGACCGCTGATCTCTACTTGTACGAAGCCTTTGTATTTGACAGTGCGCAGACCATTTCCGATTGTTAAAAAATCTTAAAAATTACGAAATCTTTCGTATGTAATTTGATATTACGAATCGATTCGTATATATTTGCTACGAAACAATTCGTACAATGATATTAAAACCCACCGAATCGGAACTTGAAATCATGCAAATTCTTTGGGAATGCGGACCATTAACCGTTCGTAAGGTAAATGACCTGCTAAATCAACAACGCAGGGTCGGTTATACCACAACGCTCAAGATTATGCAGATCATGGCGGAAAAGGAACTGCTCACAAGAGATACTGAGCATCGATCACATGTATACACTCCTACCCTGCAATCTGAAGAGGTGCAATCTACCATATTGGATCATGTACTTAAAACTGTTTTTAAAGGAAGTCGATCCAACCTTGTGATGCAGGCACTGGGAAACCATTCTGTAGCAAAGGAAGAGATGGAAGAGATCAGGCTACTTATTAAAAAAATGGAAGATAAAGAAGATGGAATTCTTTGAAGCATCAGGTAATTGGGCAGTAGCACTTGGGAAGACCCTGATACATAGTTTATGGATAGGCCTTTCGCTCCTTTCAATACTTAAAATGATCCTTCAGGTCATACCAGGCAGATATTCGAATATAAGGTACCGCATTGCCACAATCTCTCTTCTAATATTCCTGAGCTCAGTGGTCACGCTTTTCACGTTGCTGTTTGTTCCTCTGCAGGCTCAAACTACTGCCATAACTGCTACGCAGAAATTTCCCGGCGTGATCCCTCACATTCAATATTTAAGCGGAAACATTGGCAGATCTCCTGTAATATTATTATGCACCATCTGCAGCTATATCTATTTTACCGGGATCCTTATCATGCTGATCCGTTCCATCAACTCATTCAGGCAGATCCATGGATTGAAAAGAGACGGAGTCCCTTTACACGGTAATTGGTATGAACGATTCCTTCAGATTAAGAACAGCATGGGGATCAGGAGAAATGTGCTTCTTCTGGAATCAGACAGGATATACGTACCTTCAGTGATAGGATTGCTTAAGCCTGCTGTTATAGTACCTGTGGGAATGTTTACACATCTTTCACCGGACCAGGTAGAAACCATCCTGATGCATGAACTCTACCACCTGAGGAGGTTTGATTTCCTGGTGAATTTGATACAGCTGGTTGTTGAAGCTATTTTCTTTTATAATCCTGCTGTCTGGACCATCTCAAAAATGATTCGCACTGAAAGAGAAAATTGCTGTGATGACCGTGTTATTCAGTCATGTGGAGATCCACTGGCATACGCCCGTGCACTCTTTCAGATAGCTGAACATCATCAATTGTTTCATACACTGGTTCCCGGCGCATTGGGATCGGATCAAAATCAATTGTTCAACAGAATAAAAAGAATTTTAAATCAAAAAAACATGAAAACAAATATTCGAGAGAAGCTCCTATCCCTCCTGATTATGTCAGGAGGAGTGATCATGCTGCTAATTGTATCCGGATTCAGTTCAGGATTTTCAATTGTAAAGCATAGTGATTCCAGGCAGGTGCTGACTGCCTCCAATGTGACTTTATTACCGGAATCAATTCAAACAGAAGCTATTGTCTTAGATACAATTCCTGTTTCGGAGGAAAAGAGATCAGAAAAGATTGACCATGCAGAAATAGAAAGAGAGATGGAAGTTGCAAAAAAAGAAGCCCTGGCCGAGATTGACTGGGAGGAGATTAAGCAAGAGGTGGAGAAAGCCAGAATTGAAGCCATGGAATCAATCGACTGGGAAGAACTACAAATGGAGATGGAAGCTGCAAAAAAGGAAGCCCTGACCGAGATTGACTGGGAGGAGATTGAAAAGGAAATGGCCGATGCGAGGATTCAATTGGACTCCATGGTAAATGACTTTGATTTTGATTTCGATTTTGACATTGATATTGACATGGAAGCAATCAAGATTGAGATAAAACAAACCAAGAAAGAGTTGGAGGAAGTTGACTGGGAATCGATTAGACAAAATATGGAAAAATCGTTGGAGGAGATTGACTGGGAGGAGATCAAAAAAGAGATGGAGAATGTAAGGATCCATTTGGATTCTGTATTTGAAAACTTTGATTTCGATGTGGATTTGGAGCATGAGTTGGAGAAAACGGAAGTCGAAATTTGAATCCCGCGAGTGCATTGACTTCGTCGAGCTCCGCTTCGCTACTGTTCCCCGCTGCTTGCGGCGGGGAGAGTCAATTACAAGAAAGGAAGCATGACTTTTAGAACAGAGGCGAGCTCAAAGAGAGCTAAGAATGTGCAGGAAATTTGGTATTTAGAATATAACCTTTATATTTGCTTCTCTAAAGATTGGTACAGACTACAACAAGATAGTCACTAATCCTAAAACTAAATCTGTATCTGAAGATCCCGGTTTCTCTAAGAGCCGGGATTTTCTTTTTAAATATAACATGCTGTTCTCCCGACTATTAACTCAAAGAATTGCTTGGCGTAAATAGTACACTTCCGGTTTTTGGCATTGAATTTGAATTTCAATAACCAAAGATGTAAAACAATAAAAACCGTGAAGTCATGAAAACCAGACAATATACAATCGCAATGTTGATTGCCCTGATTTTCGGTATAATTACCATTCAGGCTCAACCGACCCGTCGCAGTGCTACTCAAGACAAAAAAGAGAAAACACCCGCGACAAGGAGTTATACAAAAAAATCCACACCTCAGAAAGCCCGTGCCACACAGCCCGCACGTCAGGTTCAAAAACAGCAGGTACAACGCCAGAGAACCACACCTCAGAAAGCCCGTGCCACACAACCCGCACGTCAGGTTCAGCATCAGAGAACTGCGCAGCAAACCCGGAAACCTGTTAGTATTAGCACACCTAATAATCCACGCAGCACATACCGAAAGGCAAATTCTAATGTGTATGTAAGCAATAACCGGACAGGTAACAGCAGGGTCAATAAATATTCCAGCGAGCGATATTACGGGGGACATCATTACCATAATGCCTACCCCACCAGGAAGGTGAAATTCCATTACCACCATGATACTTACATACACAACTATCATGTACTCTACTACCCCACTTATAGGAATATCTACTGGTCCAGGAACATGTACAGAGATTATCGCAGGTGGTATCCCGAATACAATTGGAGGTACAATTACGGGTACCGAATTCAAACCATCTCGGTATTTGATGCCAAATACAACCTGGGAGAGGTAGCCATGGTATACGGAAGGGTTTATGCAACCTGGCATAATAAGGAAACCGATGATTTCCTGCTCTTCTTCGGCGGAGATTACCCTTACCAGCAATTTACAGTCGTTTTGCCTGGAAACGTTGCCCGCAGATTCAGCTGGAGGCCTGAACGCTACTTCCTGGGAGAACACCTTACCGTTACAGGATTAATTACCACCTTTGACGGTAACCCGGAGATTATCGTGAAGAACAAGCGCCAGGTTGGAATTTACTAACACTCTACGCAAAAACCATTTTTTGAGAAAGGCCGCCTCACAAGGGCGGCTTTTTATTGTTACTGAGGCAGGATACTGGAGGCCCGTTGTATGGAGTATGCTGCAAAAATCCCCAGCGCACCATTATCAATATTTGTACTGACGTTGGCCGAGGGACCTGAAAACAATGGATTATTACCCATAATCTCCAACTGGGCATCAATCACAAAATTGTAATATTCCTGTTCGATACAATTTAGCTCTAGTGTTACCGTATCACCTGGATGTACTGCCTGACGGGGGTCCTCATCACTAAGGAATCCAGCGGGGAAACCGGGAAAATACCCATCATCAAAGAGATCATCCGACATTACACTATATTTTGCCAGCGTATCGGTGAGCAGGAACCCGTTTTTCCACAGTTTAAAGCCAAACCAGTCTCTCTGCTCAGGCAGATGGATGGCATACATGGCAACCTGGTACCCGGGGAATATGGGTGTCGCAATATACCTCAACTCAATGGAGTATAGTACAGTACCGCCGGGCATGGTACTTGTTGCATGATATGTTTCGTACTGACCATCCTGGTCCGCATCCACCTGGCTGATATCAAGCTTATAGGTGGTACCTTCCACCCCTCTGAATGCATATGGTGTCTCATAGAGTCCAGGAATGGTATCATGCTCTGAAAGCAACAGTGTCATATCATCGAACGAGAGTTCAACAACAGCTTTTGAGATTCTGGGTGAAGGCTTGTTGGCGAAATAGTCGCTTGAGACGGAAAGAATTACCTGATGCCTGACAGAATCGGTGGTTACCGTTCCATGTACCACCAGTCTCTGAAATGTGGACCCCAGCTCAATATCAATTCGCTCCGTGCATGATGAAGCTATGAATAGAACTACTATAAGCAAACCGCTTCTGTAATATGTTTGAATCCTGCTCATCAGAACTTGAAATTATAGGTAATTGCCGGAACAATGGAAAACAAATATGTCATCTCAGCATAGGTCACATCAGGGTTGGACTCGTCCTGTCTGAAATTGAGTGTCCACACATTTTTTCTTGCATATGCATTGTATGCCGAGATGTTCCACTCTCCTCTCCATCTTTTCCCCGGTTTCTCCTTACCCCTGATTGTAATTGAAAGATCGAGCCGGTGATAAGATGGGAACCTGTATTCGTTCCTTCCGGTATAGACAGGCAGGATATTTCCCATTACTTCATATCTTCCTGAAGGAAGGGTAAAAGGAATACCGATATTGTATACCCAGTTAGCAGCCACATCAATTCGTGAAAAGAGCTCATAGCTGAACACAAGAGAGAGATCGTGTGGTTTGTCATATGGCGCCGGGTAGGGATTGCCCTCATTGATCTCAGGAATATCACGCAATGTTTTTGACAGGGTGTAGCTGATCCATCCCGAGAATTTTTTCGTCTCATACTTGATATAGAATTCGGCACCATACGAGGTAGCCTCACCCACCCTCAACTCACCTTCCAGTCTGGGATTCAGCATCAATTGAGCATGGTCCCTGAAATCGATGGAGTTGCTCATTTTTTTGTAGTAGAACTCTAAGGAAGTCTCCAGCCTGTTGTCGAGGAAATTCCTGAAATAGCCCGCAGCTACCTGATCAGAGACCTGAGGTTTAATATTCGGGGATGCAGGAAACCAGATCTCCAGGGGCGTACCTGCGCTGGAATTGCTGGCCAGCTGGAGATACTGCCGAGTACGCGAATAACTGGCTTTCAGAGAATTCTTTTCACTCAATACATAATTTGCCGCAACTCTTGGTTCAAGACCGTGATAGAAGTTGAAAAAATCTCCACTCTCGTAATGTAATGAATCTGTAACCTGGTGCTCCTCATCAAATTCATATATGGTAGCTGGTCCCACATTGCTAAAGGTGGAATACCTTACTCCGTACCTGAGGGTGAATCTCTCTGCTATTTTTGATTCTCCGGAAAAATAGAGCCCGTTTTCCAATGAATGGTTACTGGGGAGTTCCATACTTTGATTGATGCCATCCTGACTTTGGGCCTTGACACTTCCAGGATTAATGGTATGATAGATTCCCGATGCCCCGAATTGAAATGTGTGTTCGGGAGATGGATACCAGATGAAATCACCTTTGAATCCGTAATCTTCGAGATATGATTTCCAATTAAAATACTGGGATGAACCCTCAGGTGTACCCAGGTCATAGAAATAGTGTGTATTTAAAAGTGTAAAATTGCTGAATAACCTATTGCTGAACAGGTGGTTCCATCTGAGGGTAAAGGTTCGGTTTCCAAAATACATCCCCGCATAATCATTGGCAAATACATCCTTTCCGTAATACCCCGAAAGATAGATCCTATTATTATCGTTGATTAGGTAGTTCAGTTTCCCATTGAGATCGTAGAAGAACAGCCTGTTTTGACGGATGGCTTCATCCTTGGCGAATTTGAGAAAAATATCGGCATAGGTTCTTCTGGCAGCCACGAGGAATGAAACCTTATCCTGTACTATAGGGCCTTCCAGGGTTAAGCGACTGGCAATTGTTCCAATTCCGCCACTTGCACTGAAATTTCTCCTGTTCCCCTCTTTCATCCGGATATCCAGCAATGATGAGAGCCTTCCTCCGGAACTGGCTGGGATATCTCCCTTATACAGTTTAACATCTTTGATGGCATCGTTGTTAAAAACAGAGAAGAATCCCATCAGGTGACTGGCATTATAGACCGTCGCACCGTCAAGCAGGATCAGGTTCTGATCGCGGCCTCCTCCCCTGACACTGAATCCTGATGATCCTTCACTGGTCATCTGAACTCCAGGGAGTAACAGTATGGTCTTTATTACGTCCACTTCCCCAAGCAGCGCAGGTATTTTCCTTATTGACTGAATGGACAACCGGGTACTGCCTGTTTCCAGACTTGTTATATTATTGTTATTTGCCAGACCAGATACAGTGACCTCTTCCAGCTGAATAATGGCTTCATTCAGCTCGATATCAAAAACTATGTCATCATTCAGGGAAATGGGTAGTGATGCAGTTGTATAGCCCATGTAAGAGCACACAACTGTATAATTACCAGATTCAAGTGACAATGAGAAATAGCCATATTCATTTGTAATGGTACCAGCGCCACTCTCCTCAACAGACACATTGGCTCCAATCAGTTCTTCTCCGGTGGCAGCATCACGCACATATCCGCTTAAAGTAACCTTTGCATTGCTTTCAAGGGTAAAAAAAAGCAAGCTCAGGGAAAGAAACAATCCTATGGATGCAGGTTTTTTCATCTCGACAGGTCCAATATTACCTGCTCAAATAGACAAATATCAGACCATATAGTTGTATTGGCCTGATATCAGAAGTTAAATTAATAAAAAAAGTGCGATTGCTCTGCTATACGATCTGGCTCATGGCATCTATGAAGGCTTCCACAGAAGCTGTAATGATATCAGTGGATGCAGAGAAGCCATAGTACACAACACTTTTATGTTCTACCTGCATATGCACCTTGCCCATATCGTCACTTCCCCGTGTGATGGCCTGAATAAGAAATTCTTCTATCCTCACCTTTTTCTTGAGGATCTCTTTTACTGCATTGATCGATGCATCAACCGGACCGTTCCCTTCAGAAGTGACGGTGTGACATTTTCCATCCCACTCCATGGTTACAGTAGCCACTGGTGTAGTACCCTTACCACAAACTACCTGCAGGTTTTGGAGATGCAGGTTCCTCTTGATATCCCTGGCACTTGCACCAGCAAGTACCTTTAAATCTTCATCTACAATTTCTTTTTTCGAATCAGCCAGTTTGATGAACTCCTCATAAATCGAATTCAGAGCGGATTTACTGAATGTATAACCCAGTTTTTCTAACCTGTGCTTCAGCGCAGCTCTTCCGCTTCGCGCTGTGAGTAGTATGGCAGATTCATTAATTCCTACCGTCTTGGGATTGATGATCTCATAATTCTCGCGCCGTTTCAGTACCCCATCCTGATGAATACCTGAAGAGTGCGCAAATGCATTCCGTCCCACGATAGCTTTGTTGGGTTGAACCGGCATGCGCATTAAGGTAGATACCAGGCGGCTTGTGTGGTAGATCTTTTTTGGATTGATATTGGATATGAGGTTCAGGTGCTTCCTGCTTTTCATGATCATGGCGATCTCCTCCAACGAAGTGTTACCCGCACGCTCACCGATACCGTTTATGGTTACTTCCACCTGCCTTGCCCCGTTGATCACACCACTCATGGTATTGGCTGTGGCCATACCCAGGTCATTGTGACAGTGGGTGGAGAGGATGGCTTTATCGATATTAGGCACATGATCCACAAGGTATTTGATCTTCTTGCCATACTCATCGGGAAGGGTATAACCGGTAGTATCAGGTATATTGATCACAGTTGCACCAGCATTGATTACTGCTTCCACCACCCTGGCAAGATATTTATTATCTGAACGCCCTGCATCTTCAGCATAGAATTCCACATCTTCAACAAATGACTTGGCATATTTTACTGCTTCCACTCCCCGTTCGACAATCTCATCCGGATTGCTATTTAATTTGTGGTAGATGTGGTAATAAGATGTACCTATACCTGTATGAATACGAGGACGTTTGGCAAACTTAAGCGATTCTGCAGCAACCTCAATGTCTTTCTTAACCGCCCGGGTTAGCCCACATATTACTGGTTCGGTGACCGCTTTACTGATCTCCACCACTGAGTTAAAATCACCCGGACTGGAAATGGGAAAACCGACTTCAATCACATCTACGCCCAGCTCTTCCAAAGCCCGTGCAACTTCAATTTTCTCAATGGTATTCAGTTGGCAACCGGGGACCTGCTCTCCATCCCTGAGGGTTGTATCAAATATGTATACTCGATCTTTGGCCATGATTGCTGTTTTTAATGCGAAGAAAATTAATCACAAAAGAAGTAAATTATATGATCAATTATGCTATTCAACATATAATTAATTCACACAAAAGCGATCAAATCAAAGAAAAGGATCAGGAAAATTCACTTTTAAGCTGTTCCACCCAGTTTGTCACCCTCTCCTTGTTCATTGAGCCCTGGTTTTCATAGTCAATCGCCAGTCCGGTAAACTGGTCTCCCCGCAATGCCCGTGAACTTTCGTATTCATACCCTTCTGTGCTGGTGAATCCCACAAGGGTGGCCCCCTGCCCTTCCAGTATCTCTGCCATGATTCCCAAGCCATCCAGGAAGTTTTCAGGATATCCTTTCTGATCGCCCAAACCATACAAGGCTATTCTCTTTCCTGTGAGATCAAGGTCTTCCAGAGCGGGAACAAATTCATCCCAGTAATTGGGAAGCTCACCATCAAACCAGGTGGGTACACCCATGATAATCTGGCTAAAGGAGTTGAACAGCTCTTCGGTGAGGAGTTCTGCATTTACGAGTTCTACCTGATCATCATTGAAGGTCTCTTTGATCCGTTCAGCTATTATCCCCGTTTTCTTAGCGTTAAAACTATAGATGATTGCAGTCTTATTCATTGTTTTCCTGTTAGGTCTTAATAATTCAACAGCTCTACTACTGCTTTTTCGATCCGGTTAATATCTGGCAGGATAGCAGCTTCAAGGATCCTGTTAAATCCTACCGGGGTGAATGTAGAACCCACACGCTTTACCGGAGCGTCCAGGTGTTCAAATGCCAGCTCATTAATCTGAGAAGTCACCTCACCGCCAAAGCCACCAAAAATCTTGTCTTCATGTACAATAAGTACTTTACCAGTTTTTTTCACGGTGGTAAGAATGGCTTCGGTATCCAGAGGACTGAGCGATCTTAAATCGAGCACCTCAATGCTGCTCTTTCCATCCTTACTAAACTGATCGGCCAATTCGACACACATGGGGGTAGTATTTCCATAAGTGATGATGCTTACATCGGTTCCCTCCCTTCTAAGCCTGGCTTTACCAAATGGAACCTCGAAATCGTCAGGAATGGGTGTGGCCACTTTTGTTGCATTATAAAGCGCCTTTGGCTCAAGGAAGAGGGTCACCCCCCTTGACCTTAAACTGGTCCTGAGCAGACCAGCGGCATCATCGGCATAACTGGGGTAAACCACCCTGATGCCAGGAAATGATGCCAGTGAGCCTTCGATGGTTTGTGAATGGTAGAGTCCACCGCCAATGTATCCTCCCGAAGCCAGACGAACGGTAATATTGGGTGAATACTGCCCCTTGGTACGCCAGTATTCATGGGATGTTTCTACAAACTGTTCCATGGCAGGCCAGAAATAATCTGCAAACTCAGCTCCTTCAACCACGATGCGCAATTTGTCATTGTAACGGCTCATACCGTTTGCAGTCCCCATGATAAAATCTTCAGCGATCGGCGCATTGAATACCCTGTCCTTTCCAAACTCTTGCTGCATCCCTTTGGTCACATTGAAGATCCCGCCTTTCTCCTTGTTGGCCACATCCTGCCCCCAGATATAGGTATCAGGATTGTGTCTGAACTCCGCTTTTAGCGTCTCATTTAAACCTTCGATCAGCTTTTTTGGTTCACCTTCCTGGTTGTGAAGTCCTTCAGGGTATTTCTCACTGACATAAGGTTCAGGAATCACAAAATCATGAATGGATCCGGGATCAGGGGGTGGAGAATTCATCCCTACTTTATGGGCTGCTTTTACTACCTCTTTTGCATCGCTTTCAAGTTGCTCTATCTCCTCTTCTGTAAATCTTTCATACCTGAGCAACAGCCTCCTGTATTTGGCCAGAGGATCATACTCATGCACATAATTAAGCTCATAGTCATCCCGGTATAGATCATGCCGGTCAGAATTGGAGTGTGAATGGATCCGCACGCAGTTGGCCTGAACAATGACAGGATGTTCGTGTTCCACCACATACTCCTTTGCTTCGGTCATGGTATTCATACTGTCGAATACATCTTTTCCATTGCAATGAAAAATCTTCAGGTTCTTGAATCCTGAGAAATTATTGGCCACCTTCCTGTTGGCGGTCTGATCTGCCTTGGGTACTGAAATTCCATAGCCATTGTCCTGGAATACAAAAATAACAGGGAGCTTTTCATTGCTGGCACCATTGATCGCCTCATAAACATATCCTTCAGACACAGAGGATTCACCCTGTGAGCTAATGGCCACTCCGGGCACCTTATACTTCTTCAGAGCCCTTGCCACACCGACGGCATGCAGTGTATGATTTCCGGTACAGGAGGAGACATTGTGAACGTTCCATTCGGGCTTTGCAAAGTGGTTGGACATGTGACGTCCTCCCCCTGCCACATCAGCATCTTTAGAGATACCATTCAGTATTAGCTCCTCAGCAGTCAGTCCGGCTGAATGTGATGTAAGCAGATCCCTGTAATAAGGAAACAGATGATCATTTTCCCGGTCAAAGACCTGACCTATTGCCAGTTGAATTCCATCATGTCCGGCATAGGGTGCATGGTATGACCAACCAATGGCCTGTTTCAGGTAATTGGGAGCCCGGTCATCAATGGACCTGCCCACCAGCATCAATTTAAACCACTTTGCCAGGGTCTCTTTTTCAGTTTTTTTAATGCTAT
>JAUVKN010000276.1 GCA_030596245.1 Bacteroidia bacterium
GACATGAATTCATCAACGGAAATGGAATCCCTGTCATCCAGGAACCTTTCCAGGAGATCATCATCGGAAACACAAACGGCCTCTACCAGTTTCTCTCTCCACTCTTCCACGGTTTCCACCAGGTCTTCGGGGATCGGACAGTATTCATATTTCATCCCCATGGTCTCGTCCTCTTTCCAAACAATGGCCCTGCGTTCGATCAGGTCTACGATACCTTTAAAGTTCTCTTCTGCGCCAAAGGGGATTTGCAAAGGAACAGGATTCGATCCAAGCTTATTCTTAATCTCAGAGACAACCCTGAAAAAATCGGCGCCCGGCCTGTCCATCTTGTTTACAAAAGCCATGCGGGGAACCCGGTACTTGTCGGCCTGACGCCAGACTGTTTCTGACTGTGGCTCTACTCCACCCACAGCACAAAATACAGCTACTGCACCATCAAGAACACGCAACGATCGTTCAACTTCTACGGTGAAGTCAACGTGACCGGGAGTATCCATAATATTAATCTTGTACTCCTGGTTGTTGTTGTTCCAGAAAGTGGTGGTGGCTGCTGATGTAATGGTGATTCCGCGTTCCTGCTCCTGTACCATCCAGTCCATAGTAGCGGCCCCGTCATGGACCTCACCGATGCGATGGGTGATACCCGTATAGAACAGTATGCGTTCTGTAGTGGTGGTCTTCCCGGCATCGATGTGCGCCATGATCCCAATATTCCTTGTATGTTTAAGATCTGGGTTCATAAGTGTCGCACACTTACCTCTCAATAAATGCTATCTCAAAAAATGTATTAGAACCTAAAATGTGCAAAGGCCTTGTTGGCCTCAGCCATGCGGTGCGTATCTTCTTTCTTTTTATAAGCACCACCTTCATTGTTATATGCTGCAATAGTTTCTGACGCTAATTTCTCACTCATGGATTTACCTGCACGCTTGCGGGAAAAAAGAATGAGGGCCTTCATGGAGATGGAGATCTTGCGATCGGACCTTACTTCCATGGGCACCTGGAATGTGGCACCACCAACCCTGCGACTCTTCACTTCAACCTGCGGTGTAATGTTATCCAGTGCTGCCTTGAAAATTTCCAATGCAGGTTTTCCTTCTTCCTTGGTCCGCTGCTCGATAAGATCCATGGCTTCGTAAAAAATATCATAAGCCTTGCTCTTCTTTCCGCTGAGCATCATGTTATTCACAAACCTGGTTACATACGGATCGTTGTATCTTGGATCCGGCAGGAGAATTCGTTTTTTTGGTTTTGTCTTCCTCATTGTGAGTATACCTATTTAACTACACCTAATATATATACTATTTCTTCTTGGGTCTCTTTGTTCCATATTTGGATCTGCGCTGGGTCCTTCCTTCAACTCCTGAAGTATCCAGGGCTCCACGGATGAGGTGATACCTTACACCTGGAAGGTCTTTTACCCTTCCGCCGCGGATCAATACGATGGAGTGCTCCTGCAGGTTGTGACCTTCACCCGGAATGTAGGCATTCACCTCTTTCTGGTTGGTCAGCCTGACCCTGGCAACTTTTCGCATGGCTGAGTTCGGCTTCTTAGGTGTGGTGGTGTATACACGCACACAAACACCGCGCCTCTGGGGACATGAATCCAGTGCAGGAGCCTTGCTCTTATCGTTCAGTTTCTTTCGGCCTTTACGAACTAATTGTTGAATCGTTGGCATACTATATATAGTAATTATATTAAAAACGTCTGCTAATTTCGGTTCGCAAAGGTATTCTTTTTTTTAAAAAAACAACAATATTTAATGAATAAATTAATGAATAGTAAGAATCAAAAATTTATTACTTTTGCATCACTAAAACTCAGGCTATCTGAGCAGACTTTATTGTATAATTAATTGAATCCCTTTTATTTAATTCCCGATGAAGACATATTCGACCAACCAGATTAAGAACATTGCCCTGCTCGGTAATTCCGGGTCAGGTAAAACCACACTCGTGGAGGCCATGCTTTTCGAAGGTGGAGTGATTGACCGCAGAGGTGACGTGGAAAGTAAAAACACTGTATCTGATTACCACCAGATCGAGCAGGAGAACCAGACCTCCATGTATTCCAGTGTGATGTACACCGAATACAATGGAAAAAAGATCAATATGCTGGATGTCCCTGGTGCCGATGATTTTGTGGGCGGAACCATATCAAGTCTGCATGTTGCAGATACCGGAGTGATCCTCGTCAACGCTCAAAACGGGGTTGAAGTGGGTACCGAGATCCATAGCCGCTGGCTTGAAAAATTCAACAAACCAGCCATCTATGTGATCAACAGGTGTGACCATGACCATGCTAATTTTGAGAAAGCATTTGAATCGATCAAAGAGCGTGTGGGAGGAGATGTTGTGCTTGCCCAGTATCCTGTAAACGCAGGTCCCGGATTCAATTCTATCATAGACATCATCCAGATGAAACTCTATACCTATCCGAAGGATGGTGGCAAACCGAAGGTTTCGGATATACCCGACTCTGAAGCAGACCGCGCTGAGGAGCTTCGCAACGAGCTGATTGAAAAGGCTGCCGAAAATGATGAAGCACTGATGGAGCTCTTTTTCGAGAATGACGGTCTGACTGAAGACGAGATGCGGACCGGGATCACTGCAGGTGTGGTGGCCCGGGGAATGTTCCCCGTATTCTGCATGTCTGCCAAACAGAACATGGGTGTGGGTCGCTTTATGGAATTCCTTACCAATGTAGCCCCATCGACCAATGAACTGGAGGCAGCTGTGACTGTGGATGGAACCGAAGTAAAATGTGACAGCAGTGGTCCTGCTTCCATTTTTGTATTTAAGACTTCGGTTGAATCCCACATCGGCGAGATCAACTTCTTTAAGGTCATGTCGGGTGAACTGAAAGAGGGGGCTGACCTGAACAACAACATCACCCGTAACAAGGAGCGCTTCTCACAGATCTTTGCTCCCCTTGGAAAGAACCGGGAAAAGGTCTCTGCCCTGGTGGCTGGTGACATTGGAAGTACAGTGAAGATGAAGAACACCAAAACCAACCATACCCTCTCTTCGCCAAATGTATCTTACGAATTTGCCAAAGTACCGTTCCCGGAACCCAAATTCAGGGCTGCTATCAAGCCGGTGAGCGAAGGTGACGAAGAGAAGCTGGGTGAGGCGCTGACCAGAATCAACCAGGAAGATCCCACCGTAACTGTGGAATACAGCAAGGAACTGAAACAGATCATCCTTTCCGGTCAGGGTGAATACCACCTGAACATTGTGAAGTGGCACCTGGATAACGATTATAAAGTGGAGACTACCTTTGTAGCTCCCAAGATCCCCTACCGCGAAACCATTACCAAGCCTGCCCAGTCAGACTACAGACACAAGAAGCAGTCCGGTGGAGCAGGTCAGTTTGGCGAGGTACACATGATCATTGAGCCCTACTCAGAAGGTTCTGAACCAAAAAAGATGTTCAAACTGGGTGGAAAAGATCACAAGATGGCCAACCGGGGAGTGGATACCCATGAGCTTAGCTGGGGTGGAAAACTGGAATTTGTAAATGGCATTGTTGGTGGATCCATCGACGCACGTTTCCTTCCCGCCATCCTGAAAGGGATCATGGAGAAACTGGAAGAGGGCCCCCTGACTGGTTCTTACGCCCGTGACATCCGTGTCTATGTATATGATGGCAAAATGCACCCTGTGGACTCCAACGAGATCTCCTTCATGCTGGCTGGCCGGAATGCCTTCAGTCAGGCTTTCAAAATAGCCGGACCTAAAATTATGGAACCTGTGTATGAAGTAGAGGTACTGGTACCCTCCGACTACATGGGTGATGTGATGAGCGACCTTCAGGGAAGGCGTGCTGTGGTCCAGGGCATGGCCAGCGAAAAAGGCCTGGAGAAGATCACAGCCAAGGTACCCCTGGCGGAGATGAACAAATACTCCACTGCACTGAGCTCAATCACCAGTGGACGTGCCATGTACAGCATGCGGTTCGATGAATACACGCAGGTGCCGGGTGAGATCCAGGATGAACTGTTGAAGGCGTACGCAGCAGAACAGGAGGAGGAGTAAGCGTCTCAGGATATTTAAAACGGTGCTGAATTTAGCTAGGCTGAGCTCGCAAGCTCGGTTATTTGCTTCGCAAAAAATCCCAGGCTGCTTGTTTAACATCCATTTCCGACAAACAATCCTCTCTTGTAATAACGTACCAATAAAAGGTGGCTCCTCCTGAATATCCTTTCGACTCCTTTATCCCCCCTGTATAGAGGGTACTTTAAGAAACAGCAAAAAGGCTGCCCGAAAGGTTATTTTAGCAGCTCTTGCAGCTTATTATCGAGGAACTCACCCCGCAGGCTTTTGGCCACGATGATGCCATCGCCATCGATGAGGAAGTTCATTGGGATACCCATCACCCCGTACATGGCAGCCGGGACCGATTGCCACCCCTTCAGGTCGCTTACGTGTGATTCCCATTCAAGCCCGTCCTTTTTAATGGCTCCTACCCAGTTTTCTCTCCGCTTGTCAAGTGATACACCATAAACGGTAAATCCTGATCCGTTGTTAAAATCCTTCTCCCTGAAATGGTGGTAGGTCTTCACCAGGTTGGGATTCTCCTGCCGGCACGGTCCGCACCAGGCAGCCCAGAAATCGATTAGCACCATCTTTCCCCGAAGGGAAGAGAGGGAGATTTTTTCACCCAAGGGTGATTCAAAAACCATATCGGGTGCCCTTTGGCCGATATTGATTCCAACCTTTACCTGGTCCTGTTCTTTCACCGGATTGTCACTCTCTGAGGTTCCTCTATTTTTGGATGTGCATGATAATAGAAACAGGGATATAATAATAAGGGTTATAATTCTTCTCATGATTCAGGTATAAGGTTTCAGGATTAAAGTATTTAGGATATGCGGCGTATGGAAGCGCCCAGCTGGTTCAGCCGGACATCAATGTTCTCATAACCGCGGTCAATTTGTTCAATATTATCAATGGAACTGGTGCCTTCGGCCGACATTGCAGCAATAAGCAGCGCCACTCCAGCACGTATATCGGGTGATGACATGGTGGTGGCACGGAGACAGATGGCATGATCCAATCCGATAACAGTCGCCCTGTGGGGATCGCAGAGAATGATCTGGGCTCCCATATCAATCAATTTATCTACGAAAAACAGGCGGCTTTCAAACATTTTCTGATGGATCAGAACACTCCCTTTTGACTGGGTGGCAGTGACCAGGATCACACTGAGCAGATCAGGTGTCAGTCCGGGCCAGGGTGCATCGGCAATGGTCATGATGGCCCCGTCGATAAATGTCTCGATGGCATAATGTTCCTGGGCAGGAACCCGCAGGTCATCCCCGTTCTGTTCCATCCTGATGCCAAGCCGCCGGAACGCAGTCGGAATCAGGCCCAGCTGATGATAGGCCACATTCCTGATGGTTAAGTCGGACCTGGTCATGGCTGCCATCCCAATAAAACTACCCACTTCGATCATGTCGGGAAGGATGGTATGTTCGGTACCCCCCAATTGATCCACTCCCTCGATGGTAAGCAAATTGGATCCAATGCCTGAGATATTTGCTCCCATTCTGACCAGCATGTGACAGAGTTGTTGGATGTAAGGCTCACAGGCTGCATTATAGATCGTGGTGGTTCCTTCCGCCAGCACACTGGCCATGATGATGTTGGC
>JAUVKN010000105.1 GCA_030596245.1 Bacteroidia bacterium
CAATCCGTTTGTGCAGGAACACATAAATCTTGTAACCGGTATTAGAACCGGAAACGCCGTTAACGATGCAGAAGCTCAGGTGAATTCTACCCTAATGACCATAATGGGCCGAATTTCGGCCTATACCGGGAAAGATGTTACATGGGAAGAAATCATGAACTCAGACCTCTATTTAGGACCAAAAACCTATGCTTTTGGCCCGGTTCCCGGAATTCCTGAAGAAAGACCACTGGCTGGGGAAGAAAACAGATTGACTTGATTGACTCGCCCCGCAGCTTGCTGCGGGGAATCATCGATTAATATATTGTTTTATTTGTGCTCGCTAACCCCGAAGTAGAACTTCGAGGAAACGAGTTTTTACGAGCTCGACGCAGTCAATGCGCGAGCGTAATTCAAATTTTAAAATCATTTGGAATGAAACAATTGCTTTTTATTACAGGAATAACTCTTTTAACCGGAGTTATATCAGCACAGGAACCTCTTTTCAGATTTGGTGAAGAGATGGGTCTGCAACAGATTATTTCAGGCGAGAATGTGGAAGGTGTACCCGTGAACTGGATACAGGTAAATACCGAAGCTGAAACCTGGAAAGTAAAAGAGAATGAGTTAATATGTTCAGGGCATCCGATTGGGGTAATCCGTTCAGAAAAGAAGTACGAAAATTTCTTATTGCACATCGAGTGGAAGCACATGGAACCGGGAGGGAATTCAGGGACTTTTGTGTGGAGCGATGCTGAGCCAGGCGATAACCGTTTGCCAAATGGAGTGGAAGTACAAATGCTGGAACTCGATTGGGTAAACCTTAATACAAGAGATGGTAAAAAGCCACCGGTTGCCTATGTACATGGCGAAATTTTTGGTGTTGGGGGCGTAGAAACTGTCCCTGATAATCCAAGGGGACGCCGGAGTAGATCTGTTGAAAACAGATGTAAAGGAAGAGGGGAGTGGAACACATACGAAGTGGTATGTGTTGATGGAACCATTAAGCTTTCGGTAAATGGTAAATTTGTCAACGGGATAAATAAATCAACAAAAAAAGAAGGATTTATATGTCTTGAATCGGAAGGAGCTGAAATTCATTTCAGAAACATTACAATTATTAAATTGCCCTGATTGATAAACATGCTCAGAGGTTTTTAGAGAATGATATGTTGTAGCCATAAACCTTCATTTACTCCTTACACAGATATTCTAACGCTACTTAAATCCTTTACTTCGTAAAGTATTATAGGCAGCTTATATAACATCTGTGTAAGGATCGGTTAAAAAATAAAAGTCCGCCTTTTGGAGGCGGACCTGGCCCTGAAATTGTCAGGGAATATGATTGGATGAACTGTCGACTAATTAATTACAAATTGCGTGCCAAAAAGTTACAGCGTCCAATCAATCCCATTAATTCCATGTTGTTCCAGGTATTCATTGGTTTTTGAGAAGTGTTGACAACCGAAAAAACCATTGTATGCAGAGAAGGGGGAAGGATGAGCGGCTTTAAGGATCAAATGCTTTTGGTCATCAATCAGGGATTCCTTGGCCTGGGCATAGCGTCCCCATAGTAAAAAAACAACCCCGCTTTTGTGGGCAGAGATCTGTTCTATGACCCTGTTGGTAAATGTTTCCCAGCCCCTGTTCTGATGTGATCCTGCCTGACCGGTACGGACACTTAGTGTTGCGTTCAAAAGCAAAACACCCTGGTCGGCCCACTTTTCCAGGTTACCATGCTCCGGAACAGGAATGCCCAGGTCTGCATGTAATTCTTTAAAAATATTGACCAGTGACGGAGGTTTGGGAATCCCTGGCGGAACCGAAAAGCATAAACCGTGTGCCTGTCCGCTGCCATGGTAGGGGTCCTGTCCAAGGACAACTGCCTTCACATGGTCAAAAGGCGTATGTTGAAATGCATTGAACATGAGATTCCCGGGTGGAAAGATGGTAAATTGCTTTTTCTCTTCAACCAGGAACTCCTTCAACTCGCTGAAATAGGGGGATTGGAACTCTTTCCAGAGTATCTCTTTCCACTTCTCTTCGATGACCGGATTAATTCTCTCCATGGGTAGGAAAGATACCAAATGTGTAGCACCTCCCCAAAGGATTACAACGTAAACCGGGCTGTAATAATGAAATTTCTTCCCGGGGCACTTACCCCTGATGCATAGGGTTTATAGAACTGGTCGATAAGGTTCTCAATGGCCAGAATAAAATTGAGATGGCTTCCTGCCTGAAACCCCGCTTTGATGTTGGCCGTCCACCAGGAGGGGAAGCCATACGCCATGGCCTCCTCATCGTTGTCCTCACCGAAAGGCGAAAAATCATTTACGCTCTTCCAGCCATGATACACGAAGTAGGTATCCACAAAGAAGCGACTCTTCCGGTAGGTGAGTGAGGTCCGTCCAAATATGGGAGGAATATGTCCAAGTGGCACATCATCGGTGAGGTTATGTCCCCGGGTATAATTGAGTGTGGCTTTGAGCAGGATGTTCTTATTCAGGTTGGAAGTAACATTCATGGAGGTTCCGTAGATGTAAGCCCGACCAGCATTATAATTGGTGGAAATACGGTAGGGGTCCCCGTCATAATAAAAAGAATCTTCTCCATTGAGCTGATAATCTGTTCTTACAATGGCGTCTTTCAGGTAAGTATAGTAGCCCACCACTTCAATCTTCATATAGCCTTCTACGATCCTGCTGATCCCCAGCTCTGCATTATATGAGTATTCGGGAGAGAGATTTTCGTTGGGAACAGTAACGTATTCATCTTTCGCCCTCACCTTCCCGTAGTCATCCACATTGGGATTTCTGAATCCTGTTGACAGAATAGCATTCAATTGCCAGCGATCCGAAGGTTTGTAAACCAAACCCAGGCTTCCTGTGAGCGCCCCATGATTGATGTGGATCTGGTCATAGGGCAGGATGGGATTGAAAAACTGAGATGAGAGTGTTCCCCAGTTGTACCTCGAACCGCCGTTGAGCACCAATTGTTTATTCATGATCCATTTGTAACTGGCATATGCCGAAGCGCTCCAGGTCTGACTACCTCCTTCGGGATAGCGGGTCAGGGCGGGTTGTTGTTCCCCGGTTTGAATATTTTCATACCAGGCTTGAGATGCCACCCTGTTGTGGCTAATTTCTAATCCATAGTTCAGTTTATGGTTGGCTCCCCATATTTTGAGAAGATCCATGTTCAGACTAAAAACATGAACATCTTCCTGCTGGGTTAACAGTTCTGTGTTTCTGAATTTTCGTGAGTTCCGGTCCTCATCTATCTTCTGGAAGGCTGCTATGGTGGTCATGTTGGTGAAAAACCGGTTGTCTTTTTTCAATACATTTTTCAGGGAAATAAGACACCTGTTCTGTGGACCATAATAGTAAGAGGCATATTTCAGGTTCTCTCCGGAATAATCATTTAGTTTGTCCAGACGATCAATGTCAGAAGAGGTGGAATATTGCATATTCAGGATCCAATCCACATACATCGAAGGGGTATAGCGAATTTTCTGAAGGATATCTAACTGATGATAGCCGCTGTTTTTCTGAATGAGCGTATTTTTATTAACCACGGTTGAGTCCATTCCATTCACCCGATCCACATAATGCGTTATTTGACCCCAGTCGTACAGATATGGGCTTCTCCTGGCACCGATTCTGATATCCCCCAGATCCTTATAAGTTATGCTGGTCAGTGTACCCACTTTTCTTTTGCCCACAGAAAAATCGAGGTGTCCGGTCTTGCCCTGCATGGCTGAGGCATACTGCGTATAGGCCTGGACATCCAGCAAGGTCTGGGAATCTTCCGCCAGGCCTGGATCCCTGGTATAATAATGGATGACCCCTCCCAGGGCATCACTTCCGTAAATGATGGAAGTGGGACCAAAAATGACTTCGGTTCTTTCAAGTATGGAGTGATCGATGGTTATAGAATTTTGAAGGTGACCATTGCGATAGATGGCATTATTTAACCTGACACCATCTACCACCAAAAGGATTTTATTGGCCTCGAATCCCCTCAGGATGGGGCTCCCTCCGCCTCCCTGGGTTTTTTGGACCATAATGTTTCCTGCGCTTTCAAGAATTTCAGCAGCGGTCAGACCCGTTGTCTCCCGTAGTACATTTTGCTCAAACACCTCTACCATGTATGGGATGATTAGTTTGCTTTCCCTCGATTTGGAAGCAGAGATCACATATTCATCGATCAGGATACGTTTTCTGTCGAGCACTATGAAGGTTTGTCCCGAAATCGTTTTTTTATTGTATTGTGCCGTGATATAAGAGGGGTGCTGAAAGAGAATGGTGTCTGATAAGGGAAAGATAGAGAGATCGATATTTCCAAGTGAGTCGGTAAGTGCTGCTCTCTCTCTGGAAATGTTAAATACAGCCACATGCTCTATGGGTGAATGGTCGGATGAGCTAATCACCTGGACCTGTTGTCCATTTATCCGGGTCATTAAAAATAATATACTAATTATGAATAGGGTACGATAAAACATGAGGTTAAAAAACACGCAAAAATATCACAAAAATTGTACCAAGAACAACCCCCTCCCGGAAGACTGGTGGGAGGATGACCTGCAGTGTTGGTAATTTTCCGGTCAACCTGCTTTTGAAATTCATATTTTTGGTTCAAACAGGCCCGTTATGTTAAAAAGGTTTATATATGGAGGGCTCTTTGCTATTGTGTGTGCTGGACTGCTTACTGTGATCCTGTTAAAGCGATTTGATAAGATCACTCCAATTGAGGTCCGGCAGGCAGTTCCAGAAGATGCCATACTGTTTATAGAAGAGATAGATTATGAATACCTGACGGAAATATTTCTTTCAGGGAGCAGGATTTGGATAGATTTTGTGAATACCACTCATCTGACTGACCTGGATTCCGTAGTGAATATTGTGTTGTCGCAGGTTAACTCGAGTAAATCTCTTCAGGATTTGCTATTGAAGGAAGGGTTGAACCTCTCCTTACACCTGGTTGGAAAGGAGCAACTTATTCCACTGTATTATATCAGGTATTCCGGATCTCACAGCGATCATGATTTTGAGCAACTCATGCTGGCCCTTCTGGGGGAAGAGGCCATGGTCAATGAGAGGAAGTATGAAGCAACGATGTTGTTTGATGTCTCCGGAAAGCCGGGATTTGTACCCGGCAAATTCTCATTTGCCTGTTTAAACGGTTTATGCCTGATTAGTCCCTCTTCTTTGCTGGTGGAAGAATCGGTCAGGACCATTCATTCGGAAGATGATCTGTCCATCGATGAAGGACTGCAATTGATCAGGGAAACTGCAGGCAGGTATGTACATGCTAATATCTATATCAATTATAAAAAGCTGCAACATCTGTTCTATCCATTCATCGGGCAAACCAATTGGGATAAACTTAAGGTGTTTTCCGATCTTGCTACCTGGGGCGAACTGGACCTTGATGTAAAGGAAGATGCCATTGTTCTTAACGGTATGTCTTATGCAGATACAGAAGTACCCCTCCTGCTTGGTGCATTTGCAAACCAGTCACCGGTCAAAATGGAAGTGCATGAGATGATGCCTTCAGGGACTACCTATTTCCTTCACCTGGGGATAAGTGATCGATCAAAGTTCATGGATCAGATCACAACATATTTCAATGGTCTGGGGATACAGTCAGAATTTGAATTTGAACAGGAGAGGATAGAGAAGCTTTATGGGATTGATCCACTGGCGGACCTGGAGAGCATACTGGATAATGAGATGGCCTGGTTTGCCATTGAAGGAGAGACCAGGAAACAGGAGGATGAAATTTTGGTGATTGAAACCAGAAGCCGAAGTCATACTGCAGAGGTGGTGATGCAGTGGATTGAACAGTACCTCCAGGTTCACTCATTTGATATGCGCTCTCTGCAATCTGTCTATCAACTGGATAACCAGACCAGTTTCAACATCTATCACCTTCCTGATGTGTTTTTCAAGGGCTTGCTTCCGGGTCGTTTGTTTAACAGTTATTTCACACTGTTTGAGAACTATCTTATTTTCGGACCCTCGGTTGAAGTGCTGTCAAGGGTGATCTATCAAAACGTACTTCATAAAACATTTGTAAGTGATCCTGTATTCAAGGAGATGTCGGATTACCTTTCCAATCGCAGCAACATTACTGTTTTTTTTAGGCCTTACCAATACTTAGATTATAAGCGGGCCGTATTGAATGAAAAGGTTGATCAGTTAATGGATCCCATGGAGCTTTTCCTGCGCCGTATACCTGGTATTGTTATTCAGTATAGTACGGAAGGCCGGTTGTTTTACCAGAGCCTGAGTTGCAAGTACACTTCCCAGTTAAAGGAGAAGGCAATGACGGTCTGGGAGAGCTTGCTGGACTCATCAGCTGTGATCAAACCAGTCCTGGTAGTCAACCACAATACCTCAGAGAAGGAAATATTTGTACAGGATAAGGCCCATTGGGCTTACCTGATCAACAGTACTGGAAGAATCCTCTGGAAGCAACGTCTCGAGGGAGCGATCCTGGGTAGCTTGCAACAGGTGGATTTCTATAAAAACGGGAAACTCCAGTACCTGTTCAATACTTCGGAGAAGATTCATTTGATTGACAGAAACGGAAATTATGTTGAGCGATATCCCATTTCCCTCAGATCAAATGCAACCAATCCCATTGCACTGTTTGACTATGATAAGAACAAAGATTATCGCATGTTTGTAGCGGGAGCTGACCGAAAGATTTATGTGTATGATATTGAGGGTAATATGGTGACCGGTTGGAAATTTGGAAAAACCGAATCGGAGGTTTCCGGAGTGATCCAGCATTTTAGGATCAACGATAGAGATTATATTACTTTCTCTGATGATAACCGAACTTATTTCCTGGATCGAAGAGGAAAGGAACGTATCAAAATGAAGGAACGGGTGGTCATTTCCCCGCAAAACCCCCTCACCCTGGATATGAATATCAGGGAAGAGAGGCCCAGGTGGATCTCAACGGATACTTCGGGAAATGTAACCGCCATATATCTGAATGGGTCTGTCTCCACTTTGTTGAATCAGAAATTCTCCGAGGATCATTTTTTCCAAATGCAGGATATGGATAAGGATGGAATTAAAGAATTTATTTTTGCCGATGGGAATGAGTTAAATGTATTGCACCAGGATGGGGAAAGGCTTTTCAGTTATAGGGTACGCGAAAAGATTGGTGTAATGCCGGATATCTATAAGTTTTCTGCTTCGGATATTAAGATCGGGATCACGGACCAGCCTCGGAACAGGATCTACCTGATCAATTCCGATGGCTCCCTGTACGAGGGATTCCCACTGGAGGGTTCTACCCGATTCAGCATTGGTTATTTTGCCGGATCTGACAGCAGGTTTAACTTGATTGTGGGAAGTGCAAATAACTTTTTATATAATTATTCAATTGAATAGACAATGAAACGACATCTCTTCTACAGCATCATCTTTCTGCTGGTCAGCGGACTCATGCTGAACAGTTGTAACAAAGAGTCCTTTGAATTGAATCGGCTATCCGATGAAATAGAGCTGCAATCTAGCCTGGTCGCACCCCTCATCTATGGATCCATGATGGTGGGGGACATTGTGGAGCTGGTTGATTCGGCAGATTCTTTCTATGAATTCGATGATGGCCTGATCTACCTGGCCTATATGGATACACTGGTGGAGATCATGGCGGACACCATGGTGGAAGTTCCCAATAAGCTGGTCACCGAAATTTATATCGATTCGGATGTTAACATACCTGTTTGGATCGATAGTTCGCCTGGAGATACGGTACCTTTTTACAAAAGTGAACTGTTTTCATTCACACTGGAAGGAGACGACCGCGTGGATAGTGTCCTGATCAAAGGTGGAGAGATTATTCTTGATGTGATGAGTTCCTTCAAACATACAGGAGTCTTGACTATCAGCAGCAGTCAAATCCTGGATGTGGACAGGGATACATTTTCTACAGTGGTGGAGATCAGCGATTTGAGTGGAAACTTTACAGATCAACAAATTTTTCTGTCCGATGGATATAGCATGCAATCCACCGAAATAGATGACACAAGTTATATTCAATTAAACTTTAAATTGGACCTGATCAATTCTGGAAATCCAATTGATCCTGACGATGTTTGTGAAATTTTGACAAGTTTTGAGAATCTGGATTTTTACAGTGTTTTCGGATATATCGATTCGCGGGATCTGATCGATGAGAGTGGTTCTGTGGATATACCGATCTTTACAGATAATCCCGATCTGGCCACACTGATATTTGCAGATCCCAGGATCAATATTTATACCGCCAGCTCCGTTGGAATCCCCTTTGAGATAACTTTTGATAGTGTGATTGCCACGGCCGATGATGGATCAACTGAAAAACTTGAGTTTTACGAGGGACATCCGTTTGTGATAGCGGCGCCTGATATGGAGAATATTGGATCAACTGTGGATGATGAGATCAACATAAATAAAGAAACCAGCAACTTCAATGAATTGCTTGCAATTGCTCCTTCCACTCTATCCTATAAAGTGACGGGAAGGACTGACCCGGGGAGTGGAGATGAATCACATTTTTTACTGGATACCAGCAAATTCATGCTTGCAATGGAATTTTTATTACCACTTGACTTCAAATCTTCGGGATTTGCCCTGCAGGAGACCTTTGACTTTGAAGTAGGGGCAGATGGAGTCGACACAACCATATTGAAGGAGGCCCGGGTTTCCGTGACCACCCTCAATGAACTGCCTATTGAGATGGAGATCCAGGTTTACTTGCTGGATTCGAACCGTACAGTGATCGATTCGGTCTTTGAAGGTGATGCCATCATTCTGGGGGCATCACTGGTGGATGATCGGGGAATCCTGACACAGGCAGTGGAGGAGACCACTGTTACGACATTTCCGGTTGAAAAACTGGGCAAGCTTCAAGAGGTGTTTTATATGCAGTTTGAGGCACGAATGATTACCTCGGAGTTGGGAGGGAAGTTTGTGAAAATTTATTCAGATTATTCGCTTGATTTCAAGCTTTCAATGTATGCCAATTTTAGAATAAATTCCCGAGAACTAAATTGATCCAATGATGAATGTATCCATGAAAATATTCAGCAGATTCACCTTTGGGATGGGCTTAATTGTCTGCTTGAGTTTACCTGGCTGGAGTCAGATTAACAATTCAGTTTATTTTATGCCAGGAGTTCCACAGGCAAACCGGGTCAATCCCGCCCATCAACCCAATTGCGAATTGTACATTGGATTTCCTGTTCTGGCACCCATGCGGATGGAGTTGTCATCCAATTCACTGTCATACAAGGATATTATCTATGAACACCCTTTTCATGATTCCCTGATCACCTTCCTGCACCCCGAGGGAGACAAGCAGGCATTTCTGAACCAGCTTAAACCCCTGAACAATATAGTGGCAGATGTCAGGGCGTCTCTGATATCAGTTGGATTTAACACAAAGGCTGGCTTTTTTACGTTTGATGTAACCACCCGGGTGGACGAAGCACTGTATTTCCCCGAAGATCTGGCGAATCTGTTGTTGAAGGGGGCAGGGGAAGGGCAGACCTATCAACTGGATGGTATCGGAGCAAACCTTTCGGCGTTTGATGAGTTATCCCTGGGATGGTCATATTCAATTCTTGACAATCTGCAGGTAGGTGTCCGCGGCAAGATGTTGTTTGGAATTGGGGACATTTCAACCATGAGATCCAACCTTTCAATCACCACCTCCCAGGAGGAGTGGAACATTCAATCGGATATGATGGTCAGTGCATCCCTCCCTTTTGCCGAAGTGATCTACAACGAGGATGGAATGATAGAGGATATTGTGATCGATGAAGAGATTGAATCCTTAAAACCCTTCGCTTTACCCAAATACGTCTTTAATTTCGGGAACTCCGGATTTGCTGCAGATGTGGGGATCAATTACCGTCCAATTGATCAGTTGCTGCTCAGTGTCAGTGCACTGGATATAGGATTTATCTCATGGAAGGATGAAGTGCATGAGGCGACCTATGAGATGGCCTATGATTATGTTGGATTGGAGCTGGATCCACTGGAATTATCAGACGATTTTTCATTCGGGGATTATATCGACAGCACCTTTTCGCAGATGGGCGACAGCCTGGCAAGTTTTCTGGAATTTACACCCGGGGGGACTTACAGTAAACGTTTAAATACAAAGTTGTATGTAGGAGCCTCATATTTTGTTACTCCGAAGATCAATTTCGGTATTCTTTCCAGAACCGATTTTCTTCGTGAACAAATTTCGCAGCAGTTTACTGCCAGTGCCAATTTTACGACCGGTCGGTTTATCAACCTTACGCTGAGTTATACCTATAGAAATTCGTACGTGAAAAACCTGGGAGCAGGATTCTCCTTCAATGTGGGACCCCTGAATCTTTATATGATATCAGATAACTCCCTGAATGCACTGTTCTGGCCCCAGGAAGCAAGGTCGGTGAACCTCTGGTTTGGCATGAACCTGGTATTCGGGTACAAACAATTTCAAAAGGTCGATGGGGACAGGCCACTGGTATACTGACAGGCAATTTAATCAATCCTGGCGTTTGATCTGCTTGGCCAGATTGGTGGCAAAAACAAAATTGTTCAGGGCTTCATTGTCTGTGTGAAGCACCTCCTTTCGTGTACCCTCCCAGCATTTGCATCCCTGATAAATAAAGACCACATTATCGCCAATCTCAAGAACTGAATTCATGTCATGTGAATTTACGATGGTGGTCATATTGAACTCTTCTGTGAGCTCTTTGATCAGGTTATCTATCACAATTCCAGTTTCAGGGTCGAGCCCCGAATTGGGTTCGTCACAGAGCAAGTATCGTGGGTTTAGGGCGATGGCCCGTGCAATAGCCACACGTTTTTTCATGCCTCCGCTTAATTCTGCGGGATATAGCCCATTGGAGCCTGTAACCCTCACCCGCTTCAGACAAAAATTGATGCGGTCCAATTTCTCTTCCCTGGATTGCAAGGTTAGCATATCAAGGGGAAACATCACATTCTCCTCCACTGTCAGAGAATCAAACAGTGCTGCTCCCTGAAAGAGCATACCCATATTTTTCCGGATCTTCTGACGTGTACCAATTTCCATGTGACTGAATTTCTGAGTGTCATACCAGATTTCACCATCATCAACCTCGATGAGGCCTGCAATGGATTTGAGCAATACCGTTTTCCCAGATCCGCTGCGACCGATGATCAGGTTGCATTTTCCCTGATCAAACTTAACACTCACATCATTGAGCACAAACTCTCCATCATAGCTTTTAAATAGGTGCTTAACTTCAATCATTGCAGGATGGTTCTGGTGAGAATGAGGTTGGCAAGCAGGATTAACACACTGCTCTGTACCACTGCCCTTGTACTCGCTCTTCCCACTTCAACAGCCCCTCCTTTTACGTGGTATCCGAAATAGGAGGAGACTGAGGTGATGATCATGGCATAAACTGCAGTTTTAGTCAGGGCATAGCTCACGTAATAAGGATAAAAAGCATATTGAATACCGTATATATATTCTGAGGGTGGCACCACGTTAGCCAGGATACAGGAAAGGTATCCCCCAGTCAGTCCCACCATAATACTCAGCAGACACAGAATAGGAAAGAAGAATACTGCAGCAATGATCCTCGGAAGGATCAGATAG
>JAUVKN010000030.1 GCA_030596245.1 Bacteroidia bacterium
TCAGGGGACCGGTTCACTACCGTATTCTGGATCCCTTTGTCCATGATGTTTGGGTATAATTGCTTTGGTTCAACGGTGGGGTCAGGATCATCCAGGGGGAAGCGATCGTTGCAATCCCATCCTACCGAAACGTGTGGGAAGTAGGGTATACTGAAATCAGATCCGTATTTATCGAACTGTTTCACTGCCTCTTTTGCATACTCAGTATAATCTTCCTGAGGTTTTATATTTATATAGTGTATCCACTGATAATTGGTAATGCTGTTAAAACCGAAGTATTTTAAAACGTCATTCTGGGTTTTCACTGATTCAACGCCTTCCAGTTTTTCAGGTACCCATTCATGAATAATAGCCTGAAGATGGAGTCCTGGAAAACCAGCAGCAATGGTTTTATTTTTAAATGACTCAAATGCTGTTTTCGCATTTTCAACACCTCCAATACCATTGATAAATGCGTCAAGAAGATATAGGCTGAAAACTGGGTTCCCATCAATTTTATAATAGTTCGGTTCCCTGAAGTAGTTTATAAATATGTCTGAGATTTTATCAAACATCTGCATGTCAACCCCGCTGTAAAAGAGAATAGAATCTTTCTTATGCATGGTCTGGTCCAGGTATCCGTTCATATCATGGTTAGCCCACATGAGATAGAACTTCATCCTGTCCGCATTAGGAGCTTTTAACAGGCCGTTATCAAGAAATCCCTGTAAAAATGGTCGTCCCTCGTACCAGTACCAGTCGACCGCCCAGACATTGACTCCGAATGAAACCGCAGCATCAATCTTTCTGGCTGCCACAGCAGGATCACTTTCATCTTCGTAACCCCAGACAGGAACAAGGGGTTGATCGTGTCCCTCAAATTTAGGGACGGCATTATAAACGACTTCCCATTCACCTTTCCCTTCCTTAAAAATTCCCATCTCCTCAAATCGGGGATCCACATGATAGGCGGGCCAGTAGTAAGCAACTACATCAATATTCTGTTGTGGAGTCTTCCTGCAGCTGGTAAGATTAATAGTCACTGCAATAGCCAGGCATAAGAACAAATAGGTTTTCATGAGTTGATTGTTATTTTTTATTGTGACCTTTTGTTACTTCCATCAATGCCTCTTTTACGGCATAAAGTCTGTCGAGTACCGGTTTCCCGTCTTTTCCCAGGGTCGGACAGATTGCGCCGTATCCCTCATCATGTTCATTCCAGGCGTACACCAGAACTGTGTTGGCTCCAACCTTACTCCTGTTGCTTTGAACCCATTCAATTCCGGAGATTAAAAACTGTTTTATGTCTTCGGGAGTTGCATCCTGGCAATTGGTACTATCTGAATAGTACTTCATCCAGGGATTTTTACTTTCCATGCGGGGTCTGGAATTCCATCCTGTACAGATCCATGGTACTACATCCTTTTTTGAAGCATATGTTTCCCAATGGACTATGCTTTGAGGAGGAATTACTTCTGCAAAAGGAAGATTATCTTTCCCTACGGTCGCATAACAGCTTAATGCATCTGCACCCAACTTCTCGCACACAGCTGATGCAGAATCAGCATTCCAATCCATTACTACAACATAAGGAGCTTTTAATCCAATGCCTGCTGACAGTTCCCGCAGGGTATCCAGGCCTGCCCTGGTGAAATTGGTACCATGCAGCAAATAAATCAGGGGACGGTCACCTGATACTTTCTGGTAGTTATCCCGGGAAAAATCGGCAACCAACGATTTACTGTAATCTTTTACTGAATCGATCTCGAACTCAAATGATCCACCTAAAATGGCGCACCATTTGATATCGTTGGCATTTTTGCTGGTTTGATGGTTTTTCCGGGCTAACTCCAATCCGCAACCATCCGGATAGTAACAATACGCCCAATAATCGATACCTGCATCCCTGGCATAGGCAATTTCCTGGTCCATGATCTCCTGGGTAGTGCCATCCATTGAAATGGAGTCTTTGGCGGTTACAACACTGAAAAATGGTGCCCTGTAATGAAATCTCTCAGGCCCCATGGTGCGCTCTAATATCGGACCTATTTGCCAGGTACCTTTCTTACCAACATAGCCATCCCATCGTATGACCCCCACCAGAACCTTTTCGGATTCCTCCCACCGGTTTTGTCTCTCCTTACATCCAGTTCCGAGGAATAAGATGCTCAATAAGATTAATAACAGTAAGCTTAGTTTTCTCTGATACATCATGTTTAAGGTTTTTGGTTATTTATGCTTTTCAATTTCCATGCATCGAGGTGGTTCATGGTGGACTATTCTGGATCATCAACAAAAACCCGCTTCACGGCCTCCAGGTAGCCGTAACCATACATGGTACAAGGCATCAGGTAACTGGTTTCGGTCCATTCATTCCAGCTGTTAATGGTGATCAGGGGTGCCTGATCGGGATGTGCATCGGCATAGTCCTTGGCCTTTTGCAGGGCTTTTTCAAAATTTTCAGGGGTGTTGTTTTTCACTACCCCCGGACGGAACATGTTGAAGCGCGGATTGTTATCCCACCCAATCGAAACATGTGGATAATAGGGAGCCTCAAATTCATTTTCAACCTTATTCCATTCAGTAAGGACGCCCTCTATGATTTCGTTATAATCCCTGTCAATATTGATAAAATGCACGAACTGGTAGTGGGTGAGCCCGTCAAATTCCAGTGCAGAGATCACCTCCATCTGAGTGCCCAGCTCGTCCCCTTTGATCCCGCTTACACTGGATCCGCTTCTGCGCAGGGTGAGCTGCAGGTCAAGTCCCCTGAACCCTGCCCTGACAGTCTCTTTTCTAAACCACTTGAGGGCATCCTTGGTCTCTTCCAGTCCGCCCAGTCCACTGATCAGGGTATTCAGGTCGTAGATCATAAAACTGGGTTTATCATCTACCCTATAGTATGAGGGGTGTGAGAAGTACTTCTCGATCACCCGGTGGCAGACGATCTCAAATTCCTTCCGGTCAACACCCCCTCTCCAGATCAGCTGGTCGTTGGGCAGACCGGCGTTGCGCTTATCCCAGGTCATGCTGACATCATGGTTGGCCCACATCAGGTAGAATTTCACACGGTCATTGTTTCTGGCCTTCAGGTACCCGTCATTCAGTTGCCCCTCCAGGAAGGGCATTCCGTCATACCAGTACCAGTCGAAGATGAAAACATTGACCCCATGGTCGGCCGCCGCATTGATCTCCATTTCTGCCACATAGGGGTCTGCTTCGTTGATATATCCCCACAATGGGTAGCGTGGTTGTTCATGTCCTTCGAACTTGGGCTTATTGCTTTGAACTGTTTGCCACTCTCCGATGCCATCAGGCCAGAAAATCTTAGCCCTGTCGTCGGGATGGTAGGAGGGCCAGACGAATGCAGCAATATCATATTGCTGTTTCTCCTTTTTCTTACTGTTTTGGGCCGAAACGGACTGGACGCAAAGGAAAAGTCCGGCGACCATCATCAGCGTGAAAATTCTCATGTTTCTAGTTAGCATGGCGATTGGTTTTATTCAGGTTCTAATTCATATGATGCAGGGAGCCTCAACATAGAGAATCTTCCCCCGGATTACCTTTCCAGGTTGATCTGATTACCAGGGATGAATGTACCAGTTGTACTCATTCATCAGGTGTTGCCTGATCTGTTCAGCTTTTGCTCCCTCAAACTTGGCGGCTACCTTGTCGGCCAGGTAGGAGGGTTCACCCCTTCTTTTTGCAATCCGTATCAGGTCGTAAAAACGTTCTCCTTCAAAGGCCATCTCTCTTGCTTTTTCGTCCAGCAACTGATCTTCCAGGTACCTCCGTTTTTGTTCAATGTTGTTTGTGTAATCGAGATAACCGGTAATCTCGTTGGTATATGGGTCATGCAGATAGATAATGTTCCCAAGCTGGATGGCATCATATCCACTGCCTAAACCCACCCTTCCTCTGATTCCAAGTTGTTTGGGATCGGCGTCTTCGTAGTTACCGTTATTTAAAATCGTAAGGCATGTGTTGGTCTCTCCCCGGTAATCGTTTTCACCCTGGTAGAAGACGCCTCTGGCTGTTAATTCTGCATAGTAAAAGTGTATACCGGCAGCACGGTAAATCGGGAAGTTGGCATCCCGGTCAAACTCGTTTCTCCTCAGCGTGTATTTATAAACCACGGTATCCACCCCGGCCATGATCTCGCTGACTGTTCTGTACTCCCCCAGTCTCTTATATTCAAGCATCTCCTGGACCAACTCCCAGGCCATAATATTTCCGTTGTGCAAATAGACATAGGAGGCTTCATATCCCCTGCCAAAATCGCCAGGAATTCCCGTCTCTTTCATGTAGGCTTTACCTGGGTTTCCAGTATAAGTTACAATTTCAGAATCTTTCCAGGTAGTCTCCCAATTGAAGATAGCCAGGTGTGTGGGTTTCATCATGTAACGGTTTGGTTCTTCTTTTGAAAAAAAGTTCTGAAGGTTGTTTTGTTGCTGGTACGATTTGCCGAACCAGACCGTCAGGATATGCTCATACTTGTCAAATCCCAGAAAAATATTCTTCCATGTACTGGTTTCGAATTCTCCAAATTTGTTATAAGTCGCTCTATATTTAGCATCGAGACCGTACCGGACATACCATCCTTCTGTTTCATTGAAATCGCTGTAGAAGAGAATCTGATCAAACTGCTCCCTGGCAGCCCATAGGTTTCCGTCGTGCAGGTACATCTGTCCCATCAGGCAGTGCATGGCGGGTTTGGTCCAGATGGTTACCTCCCAGCTTGGGTCCCCGTTAATCAGGTTGTGAAGCACGCCCACTGCCTTTACGCGTTCAATGATATGGGTGGTGAAGGTATCAACAACAGCATGCAGGTTGAGAAAGGCCCTTTCAAGCTGAACGGTATCCATGTAGATGGTATCATTGTGATACCCGTCTGGTCCGTATATGACTCTCATGGTATCGATCACAGTGGATCCGGTGTTTACATACTCTTTGATCGATTCTGCTGAAGTCAAAACCGGCCAGATATAGGGTACCTCTTCAAAAATTCTGACTGCATAAAAATAGGCCCATGCCCGCATGCAGATCACCTCACCATAAAGCCTGGTATACGGAGTTATCTTCGAATCGGGCAACAACACCTCAGGATGGGCATTTTCCAGTTGTTGGGACAGGTTGTTACATGCACCGATCAGCCTGTAAAAGGAAATAGGGGAGCCATATTTGTTTACCGGACTCATATTAAAATTGTAAACCTCTACCAGCTCTTGGTCGGCACTGGGGGTTACCTCCAGCAGATCGCCCCGGAGTTCGCCCAGGACAACCATCTGATCAACCAGATCCTGTTGCAGTTTATACAATCCCAATCCGGCCGAACGGTACTCATGCCAGTCACCAAAGGCCTCTTCATAATCGAGGACCATATCCTGTGCCGGATGAAAAAATGATTCGCATGAGACCAGCAAACCTACCAATAAACCTGTGACTATATAGGTTCCGCAGCGAAAAGAAACTCTGTTCATAATTCAGCCAATCTTTTGATTATAATCCCATTTTAATACCCACCATGATCTTCCTTGTGTGTGGTGTCATCCCGTAATCGATTCCCTGCTCCATGTTGTGGAATGAAAAACTAAATTCCGGATCATACCCCAGGTATTTCGATATTGTAAAGAGATTACTGGCAGAGCCAAATATCTCTGCATTCTTAAAAATAAGTAATTTACTATTCACCCGGTAAGAGATTCTCAGGTTCTTCAGCCTCACATAACTGCCGTCCTCAATCCACCTGGAGGAGAAGGCAGCATTTCCCACAGGATCGTCCCAAAGTGCCCTGGGAGTATCTGTTTGATGTCCCTCGTATTGCCAGCGATTGAGCGTATGGATACTTTGATTGGAAAGGTCTGTCATTTTTTCGTTCAGGGATCTTACGTAATTAAAGAGCTCATTTCCTTGTACAAATTGTAACAGTGCACTGAGGCTCCATCTTTTCCAGCGGAAAGAGGTATATACCCCCCCGTAAAGATCAGGGGAGGGTGATCCGATGATGGTTTTGTCGTATTGGTCAATTTTCCCGTCAGCTTCGCCGGTTCGCTCGTTAAGCAGCGGGTCCCAGCCGTCAATATCTCTGAAGATGGCATCCCCGGCTCTGAAAGGAATTCCTTTATCATTAACCACTAATTCTTCCGGCTCATATTGATAAACACCTTCGTAGATGTATCCATAGAAGCTTTGCAGTGGTTCTCCAACCTTGGATATAAATGCTCCCCCTGTAAAAGGAGTAATAAGCTGATCATTGGTGATGGCAAGCACTTCATTATCATATGAGGCGATATTGAACCCCATATCCCAGCTGAAGTTATTGCCGGAAATCACCCTGGCGTTGCTGCTTAATTCCCATCCCTGGTTTAGCATCGATCCGTCATTTGTGGCCGCGAATGTAAAACCTGTATAGGGTTCAACCGGTTTATAAACAAGCATATTTTCAGTGGTGGTACGAAACAGGTCTGCCGAGAGGCTGAATCTGCCGGCCCAGAACGAGATGTCAATTCCTGGATTTAACTGATAGTTGGTCTCGAAACGAAGTGACTGGTCGATCAGGTTTCCCGGGATCATTCCTGTAACTTCTCGGTAGAGAACCGAGGTAAAATACCTTCTGGCACTCGCGCTTCCAATGTCATCATTCCCTGTACTTCCCCAGGTAACCCTCAATTTGACATCTTCGATCCAGGCGATATTTTTGAGGAAACTTTCGCCCGATAACCTCCATGCACCACCCACCGAGTAGAAAAGTCCCACAGGTATCTCATTCAGGTAGTAGATCCCCTCGGAAACCGAGGCAGGGGCCAGACCAGTCTTGCTTGAGAACTCATTGTTAATGCTGGCCTGAAGCATATAGCGGTCCGATCGTATATAGTTTACATGTCCGTACACCGACATCCGGTTCCACCTGTCATTCCATCCGCCAACTTCCCGAAGGTAAGGTTTTCCGCTTTGCAGCGAAGTGTATTCGTCATTTTCATTGGCGTTTTTGGAGATGGCCCAATCCTCCTCCATGCGGTTGGTATTAAAACTTAATCCGGCGATTACATCGATGGCATTCTTTGCTCCCGGATGAATGGAATATTTCAGGTAATTGTTGTTGTAGAGGGAGAGATAGAGGTTTCTCATGGTCCTTGACAGGTTGTAGACTTCATCGTCATAAAAGAGTACCATGCCGAAATTTGGAACAAAATTATCCTCTTCGGACGAAAGGTAGTTCAATCCTACGAGGCTGTTCCATTTAAAATTTTCACCAAGGTCTCCTTCCAACCTTACGGAGGTGAGAAACCGTGTGGATTGACGACTGGCCAGAATGTCATTGATGACCACCGACGGATTACTTACTCCCAGTTCTTCAATATCATCAAGTAATTGCAACTGCTGTCCATTTTCATCGTACCCATAAGGATTGAGCAGGGGTGATTTAGTTAGCGAGGTCAGAATGGGGCTCGATTGCTCGATCCGGGATGACTCTTTCAACTCCGACCCCGTATTGGTCAGGTTGGAAGTTATGTACATCCGAAGCCAGTCGAAGATAGTAAATGTGCCGATAAGCCGGATGTTGAAGCGGTCAAAATTCGTGTTATTTATAGTGCCTGCGTGGTTCAGGTATCCAACAGATAAACCGTACCGGGTGATCTGATCCCCTCCTTTAACCCTCAGGTAAACATCATAGAGCAAGCTGTTATCAAAAACCTCATTCTGCCACTCGGTATCATGATTGTACCTGTTATAACCTTTTTCCGGTGCAATCAGATAGAGCCCCGGGTAAGCTTCCCAGAAGTTTTCTTCATACATACCGGATGACATCAACACCTCATTGGTAAGGCTGCGGTACTGAAGAGAGTTCAGCTGGGGAATGACCTCCGGTGCTGAAGAGATCCCGGTACGAAGGCCGAAGTCGATGGTGGTTTGGACTTCGGTAGGTTTAAGGGTTTCAATCAGAACCACGCCGTTGGATCCCCTCATTCCATACAATGAACCTGTTGCGTAATCTTTATAAACACTGATACTGGTAATGTCATTGGGATCGATTGATGCCAGGGAATTGAAGGAATTTCCGTCCAGTTGTGAATTAAATAAACCGCTTTGTTCAATGGGTACACCATCAACAATAAAGAGAGGCTGATTGGTGGTTTGCATGGATTTGACCCCCCTGATGTAGGATGTGACACCACTGCCGGGCATGCCTGAATGTCCGGTGCTAAAAATCCCTGACATCAGACCCGGGAATGTTTGATCTGTATTCTGATGAGGGTGATAGGCCATCTTCCCAGGATCAATAACCTCAACAGGGTAGATAAGATTCTTTTTTGAGACCTGGCCAAAAGGGGTCTGGACCGGGTCATGTATTGATTCCAGATCACTGGGTGTCAGATAAATAACAATATTTTTCCGGTTGTTCAGAAAGATCCTGGATGCTTTGTATTGATCCATAGGGGCGACCATTAACCATGATTCAAGGGTATTCACATCCAGCGTGAAGCTGCCATCGTCGGCCGAAACAGCTGGTACATCCAGTTCTCCTTCAATACTGACGGTTACCCCGGAGAGGGGATTGCCACTCGGATCAAGAACCTGTCCTGTAATGATAATTGAAGAGTCGGTTGCGCTGATTTCCGCCCGATCCTGAGCGAAGCAGTTTGCAGGGAATGCCAGTCGCAAGATCAAAAGCAACCCGAAAATGCAGGTAGGTTTAGCCACTATATTACAGGTATAAGTTTAACATAATCGATGTTTAGACCGTTATTCTGCTCTGCTCCCGGACCGAGGTATTCAAAACGTATGGTAACATCTCCAAATTCAGTCAGGTTCTCCACCCAGAAATCTTTTTTATTGAAACCTTCGTTGGGCCTGAAATACTCACCGGTCACACTCTGGATGGTCGTTCTGAACCTGAATGAGTCAAATTCTCCTATTTTCACTTCGTTGACATAGATTGCAAAAAGGCCTGAGGGCCTGAAGTTGGAACTCCAAACAAACCGGTACCGCATGGGCAGTACATTTTTTAAAGTAAACTGAAGGGAGAATTCTCCGGTATATCCTCTGGTGAAGGGAGCATTAAGGATACTGCCATTGGAAGCATGAATAGAATTAACGCCAATGGGAGATACGAAGGTTCCGGTGGTAACAATTTCATCTTTCCATGTCCAGGATCCTGCACCCAGGGTATCTATCAATGATTCGCCCTCCACGTTCACTCCATCAAGGTAAAGGGAGCTGTCAATGGAAAAGTCATGAAACAGGTAGGTTAAACCATTGCTGCATAAAAATTGAGAAGCGGGATCAATATTTACGTAATCCACATCCACTGAGTCCCCGGTGATGCTTGCAAGTCTGCCTGCCATTAGTTCTGAATATTCAAGCATTCCGGGGAAAAGAGCCGATTTAACCAATTGTGGCATCAATTCCTCAAGTTGCCATTTCTCCGGAACCTCACTACCACCTCCCGAAATGCCCATCACAGAGGCCATATCATCCAGGGCGGCGGAGTATTGTTCCTGCGTGAAGAGGATGAAAGTTGCATTCATGTCCCTGAACTCCTCAGAAACAGGGAAATATTGCTGTTCAAAGAGGTTTACATTCCCAAATACCGTATCATATACTGTATTTCCATCTGGATCAAAACCAGTGGGTGTACTGAGCTCCAGATCCATGTAAACAGAATCTCTTGAGTCGATGTACTTTTTAAGAAACTCACTATACTGGGCTGTATACTCATATAAATTTGGCCTGGGCGATACTGCCCCTGTCAGTTCGTAATATTTACCATCCAGATAGAGGGGACTGGTATACTGAACAGGAATACCATCCACGCTGATATCATTCCCACCATTCTCAAACAGAAGATATTTACCGGTCAATGTCTGGAGTCTTCTTGAATTTTCAACAATTCCGGACAGAAAGAGGGTGGGGGAGATGTGGTATAAGATCACATTCTCCGGGCTCTGGGCAGTGTCCAGCATCTCAGACAGGGCCTCGTTGGTGGGAAGGAAAAGTGTATGGATCATTCCCTGGTCGAAGATGGTATCCAGTGACAGATTTTCAGTATTTTCCACAAAGGTTGAAAAGCGAGGCTCCTGCCTGATGGCATCCCAGAGTTTCATGTTCACCCTTTCATCTTCTGATTGGTAGTGTTCATCCCATGGATCGGTGCAGCTGTATACTCCTGTTAGCAGTACCAGGATGGTGATGAACATATATAGATTTTGTTTTTGATTCATGGACATTATTTTGGAAAGAATGCAACCCAATCCCATTTGAACTCTCCGGGGATCAGTGTCTGAATTGAAATGGTATGTTCTTCATACCTGGTAAACTCAACTATCCCTGTTTTAATAGTGTAATAGGGCCAGGCAGCGGTTCCTCCACTGGTAAGGTTGAAATTACTGCCCATTTTTTTCCCATCCAGATAAACCTCGATAGTGGCATTTCCAGGATAGGTGGCCTCGGTTCTCAAGCGCATCTCATAGAGCCCCGGAAGCACCTTGGGGACCACATAGTTAATGATAAACTCACCCTCGATAAATATATAATCTCCGCTATTGGCCTTTTCATCCGTGCTGAACGATTTATAATAGGTGATCTCATCGGGACCTTCCCATGAAATGTATTGAAAAAGATCCTTGTCTACAAACTCATAGGTTCCTGCTACTTTCCGGGCGGACAAAATTTCAGGCTCTTCAAAAAACTGAAAATATCTGACTGAAATTTCCGGAATGAAAAATTCCATCACCTCATTAATGGCATGGATGGCGCCGTTCTTGGTATTGATATTGCTGAGATCATATAGTGGCAGAATGTAGTTGATGTAAGATGTATCTGTAGCTGTGGTGATGATTTGAAAAGTGTCCACGCCCGTGTTGATCTTAATGTCATATCCGCTGTTGATGGCGACAGGAGCAAGAGTAAATGTGTTGTAGTTTCGCGATCCTACAAAGGCATCCAGGAAGTAGCTGCCTTCCAGGATGTGATAGGCGGCAAACAGATAGAGTCCGTTTGCCGGGTTATCCGGTTCCAACCCGGGGGTCCCGAACCTTTCATTAAGGTCATTGAAGTCTTCAATGCCTGCCCTGGAATAGATGCTGTCGGGTTCTGCCAGAACGGTATACCTGTTTTTCACTATTTCACCACTGGCTGTTGTACGGTAATATCCCATGGAATCTTTTATTCCGGTTGCTTCGAACATGGATGCCATGATCGAAAACTGTGGATTGTTCTGAAGCCATTCATAGCTGCTGTAATTAATTGGCTCCAGCATTTGGTCCACCACATGGACGTAACCATTGGATACCTCAATATTCCGCTCTGTGATGGCGGCAATGTTATTCACCTTGTAGATGGAGGTGTCTTCAGTTACCTCAATGCTGATGGTGAGGTAATCGCCAGAAGCTGTGGAGTCGGGAAGCGCTCCATAGGGAAACTCAGTGGAGCGGATCGACTTATTTACAAGATGGTACTGAACCAGTTGCATGCAGAAACCGGGATTCCCCAGAAGCATTTCAAAGTCAGGGTAATCGGCGCTCTGTGCCAGGTAATTATCCACTGCCGCATCAGTGGGGAGAAAAAATGTAAAGCCTTCTCCTCCTGGGTTGTAGGCATTAAGTGCATCGAATGAACCTGTTACCTCAACAATTCTCCAGAACCGTTCATATTCCTCCTGGTTTTCTTCAATATAGGTGGCGATGGAGAAGAGCAGGTCTTCTTCATCGAAGAAGCCGGTATCTGACAATTCCTGCTTACAGGAAAACAGAACCAACAGGATGAGCGGGATCCATAGCCACCTATTTGTCCGTATCAAAGTCTGCATAATAGGGGTTTTGTTCAAGGTTCATATTTCTTTCCATTTCGTCTTCATAAATAGGAAGGTACCAGCCCCATGGATTGGTTAGTTTTGAAGCGAGTACAATTTTCTGGGTCGAGGGAACATTTTCGATGGTTAAGTTGATAAAATCAGCTTTGCGCTGGTAGTTGTTTCTTCTTCCCATGCGCAGCATATCAAACCACCTTTTCCCTTCAAAGGCAAGTTCGAGCATTCGTTCCTCCATTATAAGGTCCTCAAATGCATCGGCTGTATAATTGGCGGTAACCGCGTCGACCTGGCGTTTGAACCTAAGGTTATTCACAATGACCAGCGCTTCATCATACCTGCCAATCTGCGATAAAGCTTCTGCTTTCATCAGTACCACGTCTGACATGCGGTAGACCATCCAGTTACAACTGTTCCTATCGGAGCTGGGCCTGAGCGATTTTGAATCTCCAGCGGAGCCACAATATTTCCAGATTTTCGAATCATTGGGTCTCAGGGAGCCGGGTCCGCGAATATACTCTTCGGAAATTGCAGCCTCATCTTCTATGTCAAACTTATCCATTGCTTTTTCACTGGCCAGAAATTGGTGATGAAAAAAAGTTTGATTATAGGTTGAATTGCTTTGGTCCAGAGATTGGTCAAACTGGAACTCAAATATGCTTTCCGGTGAATTCCCGGGATAAAAAATATCGAACCAGAGTGACGGGGTGACCGGAACAATTCCATCCGCTTCTATCTCTTCAACGTATCCGATGCAGGCTTCATATTCGAAATTCCAGAGAGAGATGTCTGCCAGCAGCGCATTGATGGCCCCTTTTGTGGCCCTTCCTTTGTTTTCTTCCAACGTAGGATAGTTGGCAGTGACGTATAACCTGACATCCTGGAGATCAGTTTTGATCTGGTCCAGTATGGTGGCTTCATCGGAAACAGGCAGGTAAAAGTCAACTCCGTCCGATTCGGAAGGGACCAGGACCAGGGGTACATTTCGGAAGGTTCTTACCAGGTAAAAATAGGCAAGGCTCCTGAGAAAAATTGCTTCTGCCTCATATCCTTTCTGCATGTATTCGTTGAAAGTTGCATCCGTTTCCTCAATCAACGGAGCATATTTTAATACCGAATTGCAGTAGTTTATTACGGTGTAAAACCCTGTCCAATTACTCAATGTATTATCAGGATAAATATTACCATCCATGATGTTCTGCACATGACCCGGGGTATGCACATCCTTAATCACCATATCGGCCCGTGCTTCTCCCAGGATAAACAGCAGGTCATCCAGTCCGGCAAATTTTTGATAAGCACCCATTAATGTGGCCTTCAGATCCTCTTTCGTCTTCCAGTATTCATCCTGCACCAATCCATCGGGGGGGATCAGTTCCAGCCAGTCGTCACAGGAGATACATATGATCAGCAGGGAGATAATAATGATATGTTTTTTCACGGGCATGGTTTCTTTTGCTTCATTCTGTTAAAATCCAACAGCAATACTCAGGGTAAATGCTTTTGGTGGAGGAGTTCTGGCCCTGTCAGCTCCGACCCAGAACGGATTATCAGAGATTTGAGGGACTTCAGGATCCTGTCCCGAATAGTTTGTAATTGTTAACAGCTTTCTCATGGTGAATGCTATATTAAAAGACTTAATTTTAAATCGCTTGCATACTTCACGTTTAAGAGCATATCGCAGAGTGATATAGTTTAACCGCAGAAAATCGCCATCCTCCACATAGCGATCGGAGCCCAGGTTGTTGGCCGGATGGTAAAGGTAAGCCCGTGGCAACATGCCAGGATCATTTTGTCCCTCGTAAGACCAGCGATAAAGCACTGTCTTGCTCTGGTTGTTCTTATCCCGCATTCCCTCTGCGTTGAGTGCTACCATATTGACAATCTGGAATCCGGTTCTGAATTGGAACTGGGTAGAGAGATAGAACTGTTTCCATGAAAAAGCTGATCCAAATCCTCCCATGACAGCCGGGTTTGAGTTTCCAAGGTAGACCACATCGTTCAGGTCGATTTGTCCGTCATGGTTGACATCCTCATAGATGGCATCCCCCCCCTTGAATTCATAGGTGCCTTTATAGGTAAGGGGAACGGGTTCACCATAAATATCTTTCAGCACATCTCCGGCGGCATTTCTGGCAACAACCTCCTCATCTGAGGGCCAGACACCCAGGTAGCGAAAACCGTAAAATGAGCCGATGGGTTGTCCAATGTTTGCTTTGACCGGATATTGACCTGTACCAATGTTTGTATTGATTTCGTTATTAAAGTTTTCGGGAAATTCAATAAAGGAGTTGAAGTTTTGGGCAATGTTGAAATTGAAATTGAGTGTTATGCTATTTTTCCTGATCACATCAGCCCTTGCAAACAGCTCCCATCCCTGGTTCTGAACAATTCCGCCGTTGTAATTCTTCAGGGTGCTGAATCCAGAGGAGAGGGGGATGGAGTAGTTACTCCATAATATATCCTCTGTGATTCCATTGTAGAGTTCTGCCGTAAAGATATACCGGTCATTGATGGCCCCCAGGTCTATTCCCAGGTTCCATGAAGTTACGGTCTCCCATTTAAGATTATCAAGCTGTACCTGCCTGGGCACGATGATAGGGCTTTCAATATATTGATTCGGAATGGCTGAATCAAAAATGGCATGACGGTCGTAGGGATTGCCCGGCTGGGAACCGGTTTGCCCCCATGCCAGCCTCACTTTCCCATTGCTGAGCCATGGCATATCATTGAACCACTCCTCGCTGGAGAACCGCCAACCAATTGAAAGACTGGGGAAGAGTCCCCAGCGCTGACTACTGCCGAACTTTGAGCTTCCATCTGCCCTTGCATTCATTGAAATAAGGTACCTGTCCCTCAGTTTATAGTTTATGCTTCCAAGGAATCCCACATCACGCCTTACGCTTGAGCTGGAAGCCAGGTAAAGGATCGGGGTGTGGAGCGCGGGATCCTGTAAGTTCACACTGGGACCATTACTGCCCACTTCCCATACAGTGCTTGAAGGGCCGGCCTCGAGCTCCATGGTTACAAGAGCGGACAATGAGTGATTCGTATTCCTGAACCGTGGGAGAAAGAAAATTTGGGAGCGGGACAAGATCCTGCTGGAGGTACTGTTTATCTCCATGCCCTTGTCGTTAAGAGTATTAATCCAGTCTGCTCCTACCGCATTATGGGGCAGGAATTGCTTGTTTTTTTCACCCAGGTACTGAAAGGTGATCATCTGTTGAAACTGAAGCCATGCCAGCATGTTGTAGTTCAGAATAAAACTGTTTGTTACCTGGTTATGCTCCTTGTCATTGACGCTCAGGTTACCAATGGCCACCGGATTGTAATAGGCGAGGCCATTGCCCTGGTAACTCTCAATGGGCGTAAAGTATTCTCCGGTGAGGTTGCCATCCCGATCGTGCTCCCAGATGCTCATATTGGGTGCTTTGATATAGGCCATCTGCCGGATGTTATTGGACATGTCCCAACTGTTCTCATAATTGTCTTCCTTAAGGCTGTTGGTATAGCTAAAGTTGACGATAAACAGGATTTTGGTCGATACATTGTAGTCCAGGTTGATCCTTGTGGAAATCCTTTTAAGGGAAGTATTTATGGTTGTTCCCGTGTTGTCATGGTAATTCACTGAGGAAAAATAACGGGTCTTTTCACCACCACCTGATAGTTTAAAATACTGATCATTGATAAAGCCGTTTTGGGTGATTGCATCCACCCAGTCGGTATTGGCGCTGTAGTTATAGAAATCGTGGTAAGATCTGTCATAAGCGAGCTCCGGCGGAAGTTCAAATATCCCGCTTTGATTGTGCAACTCTTCCAGCTGCATGGTGATGTATTCGTCACCGTTCAGCATGGGGATGTTCGAAGGCGATACGTTTAAGGTGTACTTTCCCTGGTATTCAAAAACGGTTTTCCCCCGTCTGCCCCTGTGGGTTTGGATCAATAACACCCCGTTTGCCCCTTTGGAGCCCCATACTGCCGAACTGGAAGCATCTTTCAATACCTCTATGGATTTTATATCCTGTGGAGAGATGTTAATCAGGTCGCCGATATCCTCCTGGTCGGCAGAAGCAAAGTCGAAGTCATGGTCGATACGGATATCCTGAGGAATATTATCCACCACAATCAGCGGTCTTGCCCCTCCCAGTGAGGAGAGGCCCCTGATCACAATTGATGATCCACTTCCCGGATTTCCTGAGGCTGCCATGATATCTACCCCGGAAATCTTCCCCTGCAATGCTTCTTCGGCGGAGGAAGCCCCTAAGTATTTGGTGTCAATCATATCCACCTTGACCCTCGACCCGGTCACATCGCGTTCTGCTACGCCAGATAAAGGGTCCCTGCTGCTGGTAGCAGTGATCATCACTTCCTCCATCTGTATGGATTCAGTGACCAGTTCCATATTGATGGTCTCCCTGCCATTGATGCTGAAATCGAGTGTCTGGTATCCAATATAACTTACACGGAAGACATTTCCCTCGCTTTTCACATTGAGCACAAAATTACCATTGGGGTCTGAGATGGTCCCTCCGATAATCCTGTTATCCTTGTCATATTCAGTAACGGTGGCTCCGATTATCCTCTCTTTGGTTTCACTGTCGGAAATGGTTCCCCTGATCACCAGATTTTGCTGTGCAGAAACCATTGTGGTCAGAGAGAACAGACCCAGAAGTAATAGTATGGTTAACATGTGCTTCATCTGTTTTCTGTCGCTTTGGATAATACTGTGTCAATTTCATGGATCACTCCGGTGATGGTGTAGTCATGTACGGTGGGATTGATATTCACCGTCTGGGTTGCAATCATTTTATTGGTTTTTTCCGGATCCTCCTTAATGCGATAGTACAGGTTGTGATACTGATCCAGGATATCGATGTAATCGTATCCTGTTTCAATATTGAGGAGAGAGTAGCGGACTGAAAATTCATTGGAGCTTTCATCCTTTCTGAGTGTTTCAAAAGCTCCTCCCGGTACAGAACCATCGGTCCATATCCGTGTTCCTTTTATAAAATGGTATTTAATGAACTGTTGCAAGTCCGGAATGGATAGTGTGTCGGCACCGGAGTTCGCAAGGGCTTCTTCAGAAGGGATGAAAATGGTGTAAAACTCACCTTCATTCAGGAAATTAAATCTGTAGAACTGGGGATCATTCAATTCAGCTTTTGTGATCAGTTCCATAAAGGCAGAATAATTCGAAATCACAGTATAAATGGTACCTACGGGCATATTAAACCATCCTTCGAATTTGTAAGCCAGTCCATTATCAGTGGGCTCCTCAAAAAGGACAGGTTCCAGGTGGATGGCAGAATCCCCCAGGTATCCCCACGCGTTATCTATACCGCCGGTAACAGTTTGATTCTCATTGTCAAAGACAAGGAAATTACCGGCAAGATTCTCGATAAATTCGCGCCGGGCAATGCCCTGCGGCAGGGAGGATCCTACCTGGTTCAGGATTCGTTTTGCAAGCTGGTTGCTGCTTACACCTTGCATACCATTGCTTCCTCGGTTAAATGCGAGAAAACCGTACTTATTCCTCTTTATATTGATCCAGTTCAGTATCAGCGATGAATCGAGTTCCATCCTCTCATCGGAGGGTACCAGAAATATGTATTCTTTCCCTGCCTTCTTTAAAGCAGAAAGGGTTTTTGAATATTCCAATGCATAGAGCAGGGTGGTATAACCGGGTCTCAGATAGATGGGTCCTGTTATACTTGTAAAGGCCCTGGAGGTAATGGCTTCGTCAATCAGGAGAATGGATGCATTGCTCCCGTAATAACGTTCCCTGATGACCGACTCATCAAGGGTGATCTTATCGTTGGATCCGTTCAAAAATCCCTCTTGAATATCGGTGAGGTAGATGGGATTCTCGGCCATGTGGGTGTTCACAATGATCTTCTTGATTTCTTTGGGTACATTCTCCCAGTCAGGCCAGTGCGGATATCCGCTGTTTATAGTGATTACATCGTTGATAAGGCGGTCCAGTGCCTGGTCGGTGGGCACCATAAGGCCATTCTGATAACGTACAGTGTACCTTGGATTGTTGGTATTGGGACCTGTCAATTCCTCTTGAATATTGAAGGTTAACGTTGGATAGGTCAGTTTGTAGAGGGTGTCAAATATTCCACCTGCCAGCGCTTCCGGCTGCTCAAATGTTGCTATAAGGTCTTGTGAAAATTTCGGTATCTGATAGATCAGTTCAAGGAAGTCGGCGGTGGAGGCACCGTTATGATCCATCTTCAGGTACTCTTCTGCATTGACCGGAGGAACAATCACCTGGTCAATGACATAGATAAAACCATTTTCAGCCGGGATCTCATCTATGGTAGATTTGGCGTTTGCCATATATATGGCGCTGCTCTCGAAAGGCCGGTCAAAATAGAACTCATAGTCACTGCCTTTCAGATTATTGATATCGAAATACTCGCTGAAGAAGAGAGGCAGGTATTTTCTTGAGGCACTGAAGACAGTTTTATAGTCATCACTTTCTGTTGAATCAACAATGTAGACTATGTCCTCATCGATCTCTTTTAACCAATACTTTTGATTTGGATTCTGAAAAATAGTCTGGCGTTTATATCCTCGCGGTTTATCATTTCCGGGGTCATCCCGGTCGATCCATCCATAGATATCGAGGGATTGAAACTGTTTCCTGCTCCAGCGATTTTGTAATATATGATACTGAACCATGGCCTCGGCCTCCGCATAGGGAATATTGGTGACATCTCCGTCATATTCGGGTCTTGCACTGAACCAGGCATCGAATGCCTGGTTGTCCGGAGCGAGTACCGTATAACTACCGGTCACTCCCAGAATCGTATCATAGCCTGTATACTCGAGCAGTGACGCAAATACTGAAAGATTTTCATCGGCCTGAATCTGGGTGAAGAGTTTGCCTACAAGCCATTCCGGCCTTTGGTATTTTTCCTGGTCCTCCAACTTACTGCAACTGCAGGGTACGATGAAGTAGAGCATGAGGATAAAAATAGTCCTTTGTAATATGACCGGAATAGAAGATCTCATCTGTGCTTAAAATGAATAGTAATTCAGTGTCAAACTTAATCTTTCTAATTGGTTTCCCGTTAAATTAGAAACCGATTGATTTTATGATTTTGTTACATTTACTCAATGTAATGTTACACTATTGGATGATAGTTGGAGAAACAATAGGCCGCAACTGTGATTTCATCCGGATTACATGCAAGAGAACAAATAGCCAGAACAAGGGCAATAATCAAAGTCCGTTTCAATTTATGTTATAAACGTAACTGTTTACCAGGGTATGCTACCCTGTAATGAAGTTGTGTCCATTAAAGGTAGTGTATAATTCAAAGAAGACTTTCCGATTGTTGGACTCGCAAAGTCAATTCGTCAACCTTTTTGAATAAATCATATATAACCTTGTCCTTATCCAAACCTTTTTGTTTTCAAAAATAGTCCGGATTTTTACTTAAAATCAAATATTTAGACCTGATCTTATCAGATTTATTACAGCTAAATTGTTAATACATTCCGGATTTTTTCGAAAATGCCAGAAACAATTGAGCAAAAACAGTTCATTAACTGTGTATAAATGTCAGTTTTTTCTACTTTTAGATGCCAGCTAAATAATTACGATATAGATGAAGGAAAAATGAAAAAGAATTCAAAAAAGACCACCCGCAGGTTGTTTCTTGAGAGAACCAGTGCTGCAGCAGCAGGTATTACCTTACTTCCAGGCTCAGTTTTAAGCAGTTGTGTTCGCAGGGCTTCCGGCGATCAGGCCAATACCCATGATCCGGATCAGGGGAAATACACGGTCGCCGTTTATTACTGGCCCAACTTTCACCACGATGCCTTTCACCAGTCAAAGAAGGGAGAAGGTTGGACCGAGTGGGAGATCGTCAGAAACGGAAAACCGAAATTTGATGGGCACTATCAACCCAAGGTACCACTCTGGGGCTACCGCGATGAATCAGATCCGGAGGAAATGGCCCGCTCCATTGACGCAATGGCTGATGCCGGCATCGACGCGATCATCTTCGACTGGTATCGCTATGATGACAATATCAATGGTGGGATGATGATTGAAGATGCGTTGAAACAGGGGTTTTTGAAGGCAAAGAACCGCAACCGGATCAAATTCTCCCTTATGTGGGCCAACCACACCTATATTGACTGCCACCCGTTCGCCCCTGGTGTTTACTTTGGTAATGCACCGGTCTGGCGCAAGGGCGAGGTGAACCGTGCCGCTTTTGAAC